>NZ_JAQISN010000003.1:300000-536443 GCF_037450285.1 Erwinia sp. SLM-02
ACGCTTGTACTTGATACGCTTTGGCTCCAGCGCGTCTGCGCCCAGCGTACGTTTCTTGTACTCTTCGTATTCGGTGAAGTTACCTTCGAAGAACTCGATCTTGCCTTCATCCTGGTAATCCAGAATGTGGGTGGCGATACGGTCCAGGAACCAGCGGTCGTGCGAGATAACCATCGCACAGCCCGGGAACTCCAGCAGGGCGTTTTCCAGCGCGCGCAGGGTTTCAATATCCAGGTCGTTGGTCGGTTCATCGAGCAGCAGCATGTTACCGCCAACCTGCAGCAGTTTCGCCAGGTGCAGACGACCGCGCTCACCGCCGGACAGCTCGCCCACGCGTTTGCCCTGATCGACGCCTTTAAAGTTAAAGCGGCCCACGTAGGCGCGGCTTGGCATCTCGGTGTTACCGATGCGCATAATATCCTGGCCGCCGGACACTTCTTCCCATACGGTTTTAGAGTTGTCCATGCTGTCGCGGAACTGATCGACCGAGGCCAGCTTCACGGTTTCACCCAGCACGATTTCACCGGAATCAGGCTGTTCCTGGCCGGACATCATGCGGAACAGCGTGGATTTACCCGCGCCGTTCGGGCCGATGATGCCGACGATGGCGCCCTTCGGTACGGAGAAGCTCAGGTCGTCAATCAGCAGGCGGTCGCCGTAGGATTTACGCAGGTTGCTGACTTCCAGCACTTTGTCACCCAGACGGGCTCCAGGTGGAATAAACAGCTCGTTGGTTTCGTTACGCTTCTGGTATTCGGTGTTGTTCAGCTCTTCGAAGCGAGCCAGACGTGCCTTACCTTTTGACTGCTGGCCTTTGGCGCCTTTACGCACCCACTCCAGCTCTTTCTCAATCGACTTACGGCGTGCGGCTTCGCTTGAGGCTTCCTGCGCCAGACGCGCGTCTTTCTGCTCCAGCCATGAGGAGTAGTTGCCTTCCCATGGAATACCCTCGCCGCGGTCCAGCTCCAGGATCCAGCCCGCCACGTTATCCAGGAAGTAACGGTCGTGGGTAATCGCCACAACGGTGCCTTCGAAGTCGTGCAGGAAGCGTTCCAGCCAGGCCACGGATTCGGCGTCCAGGTGGTTCGTCGGCTCGTCCAGCAGCAGCATGTCTGGTTTTTCCAGCAGCAGGCGGCACAGCGCTACGCGGCGGCGTTCACCACCGGACAGATTAGCAATTTTCGCATCCCAGTCCGGCAGGCGCAGCGCGTCGGCGGCACGTTCCAGCTGAGTGTTGAGGTTATGGCCGTCGTGCGCCTGGATAATCTCTTCAAACTTGCCCTGCTGTGCGGCCAGTTTGTCGAAGTCTGCATCCGGCTCTGCGTACTTAGCGTACACCTCGTCCAGACCTTTCAGCGCGCTAACCACTTCAGCAACGGCTTCTTCCACCGATTCGCGCACGGTGTGTTCCAGGTTCAGCTGCGGTTCCTGCGGCAGATAGCCGATCTTGATACCCGGCTGCGGACGCGCTTCGCCTTCGATGTCTTTATCGATGCCGGCCATGATGCGCAGCAGGGTGGATTTACCCGAGCCGTTCAGGCCGAGCACGCCGATTTTGGCACCCGGGAAGAAGCTGAGTGAGATGTTCTTTAGAATATGACGCTTCGGCGGCACGACTTTGCCGACGCGATGCATGCTATAGACGAATTGAGCCACGTAGATTGAGCCTCTTATGGTCTGAGTTATTAGCAGGGCGCACTGTTGCCCTTTCAAACCACGGAGTTTAGCTGTTTTCCCCGCTTAATCACAGCCACCAGGCAGCGGATTATCCCGATATCACCCCAACAACTGGATATCTGTTTGATTTCTCACCATGTAACGCTATGCTAATTTTTTTACCTTATAAATTATGGAGATATCGATGAGAGTCCTGATCGCAGCGCAGGAAAATGCCTGGGGCGGCATGATCCAGCAGCTTCGTGAGACGCTGCCCGACGTTGAGTTTGTCGCTTGTGCCGAGCAGGCCGGGAAGAGTCTGGCCGGGTTTGACGCGCTGATCCCGACCATGACCCAGGTGAGCGAGCCGCTGCTGCGCACCGCCGATCGGCTGAAGCTAATCCAGCAGTCGGGTGCCGGGCTGGAGCGGGTGGATATCGCCGCCGCCCGCGCTCGCGGCATTACGGTCGCCAACGTGCCGACCGATATCTCCGGCAATGCGGACTCGGTCGCCGAGCTGGCTATCTGGATGATGCTGGGTCTGGCGCGTAAAGCCAGCGAAGTGCCGCAGATGCTGGCGGATCGTCGGCTCGGTCAGCCGATTGGCCTTGGCCTGAAGGGGAAAACCGTGGGCCTGGTGGGCCTCGGGGGCATCGGCAAGGCACTGGCGCAGCGGCTGGCGGCGTTTGATATGCGGGTAACCGGGGTCAGGCGCAGCGTGGACGCGGAGTTTGCCCGCCGCCATCGGCTGGACTGGCTGGGCACCATGGCGCAGCTCCCGCAGCTGCTGGCCGAGTCTGATTTTGTGGTGCTGAGCCTGCCGGATAATCCGGAAACGCACCATATTATCGACGAGCCCGCGCTGGCGATGATGAAGCCCGGCAGCTTCCTGATTAACGTGGGCCGGGGTGGATTGATAGAGAAGGGTGCACTGCTGGCGGCGCTGGATAGCGGTCAGCTGGCCGGAGCCGGGCTGGACGTGTTCTGGCAGGAGCCGCCGGACCCGCAGGACGGACTGTTCGGCCACAACGTGATCGCCACGCCGCATATCGGCGGCGTAACCGATATTTCCATCCGTGGGATCGTGGCCGGCGTGTGTGAAAATCTGCGCCGCCTGCGCGACGGCGAGGCGATCCTTAACGATCGATCTTAAATCCTGACGGGCTGTCGGTTGCCGGGAGGGACGCCAGCTTTACGGGCAGATCACCGGGATCCCGAGATCCTGCGCCGGAGGCGCGTCGCTAATCAGGCTGTCGAAGGCGCTGAGATCGGCAATCCGTGCCGGCAGCACTTTGCCAAATTTACTGCTGTCGGCCACCAGCAGCCGCTGGCGCGCACGCTGAAGCGCCAGCAGTTTCACCGGCAGCTCGTTCAGGTTGTAGCAGCTGGCGCCCTGATGGATATCCACGCCCGCTGCGGAAATAAAGGCTTTATCCGGGCAGAGATTATCCATCACCGACAGCTGGCCCAGCGGGGTAAACATCGCGTTATCGGGGTGGAATTCACCACCGCAGAGGATCACCCGGCAGGCCGGTTTTTCCTTGAGCGCCAGGAAGGTGTTCACCGCGCAGCAGACGGCGGTAAACGGCAGATCGTTATCGATGGCGTCGATAATCCACGGAATGGTGGTGCCGCAGTCGAAATAGATCGTCTCATCAGGCTTAATCAGCGCCGCTGCCCGCACGCCGAGTAACCGCTTTTGTTCCACGTGCTGGCTCATCTGATCGGAAACAAAGTAGTGGCTCTGATTGCGGATCGGATCGGCAACGATATAGCCCCCGAGCAGCACCACGGCACCCGGGCCTTCATTGAGGTCGCGGCGAATGGTCATCTCAGAGACGCCCAGCAGCTGAGCCGCCTCTTTCAGATGGATTTTATCGGTGCGCTTCAGCGCCTGGGCCAGCTTGTTTATGCGCTCGTCGCGCCGGGTTTCCATGATGGTTCTTCCAATGTGGCGAATGACGATAAAGGTCAACATTAACCGGGCCATTTCAGACATTTTGGAGTGTACCTTCAATAGGATAGCGCCGCAAATTCCGCGCAAACCTGCCGGAAAACCGATCCTGGCCGCACGCAGGCGCGGCCAGGGCGGGTATCAGATCGCCACCAGCCCCCGCACCCCGTCGGCTTCCATATCCTCACCGCGGCCGCGCTGGATGATTTCTCCGCGAGACATCACCAGGTAGCTGTCGGCCAGCTCCGCGGCAAAGTCGTAGAACTGTTCCACCAGCAGGATCGCCATATCGCCGCGTTTCGCCAGCCCGGCTATCACCGCGCCGATCTCTTTGATCACCGAAGGCTGGATCCCCTCCGTTGGCTCGTCCAGGATCAACAGCTGTGGCCTGCAGGCCAGCGCCCGCCCGATCGCCAGCTGCTGCTGCTGGCCGCCGGACAGATCCCCGCCGCGCCGCTGCCGCATTTCCAGCAGCACCGGGAACAGCTGCCAGATCTCCTCCGGCACTTTGGCGGCCTGCGCACCGGAAAAGCGCGCCAGCCCCATCAGCAGGTTCTCTTCCACGGTCAGGCGGGGGAAAATCTCGCGGCCCTGCGGCACGTAGGCGATCCCGGCCTGCACCCGCTGGTGCGGTTTGCGGCCGTTGATGACTTTATCCTGCCAGCTGATGGTGCCGGATTTCGCCGGGATCAGCCCCATCAGGCACTTCAGCAGGGTGGTTTTCCCCACCCCGTTGCGGCCCAGCAGGCAGGTGACCTCGCCGGGGCGAGCCTCAAACGACAGCCCGCGCAGAATGTGGCTGCCGCCGTAGTACTGATTCAGTTCCGATACGTTTAACATGTCAGCGCCCCAGATAGACTTCAATAACCTGCTCGTTGGCCTGTACCTGGCGCAGCGATCCCTCCGCCAATACCTGGCCCTGATGCAGCACCGTCACGTGGTCGGCAATGGTTTCCACAAAGCCCATATCGTGCTCCACCACCATCAGCGAGTGCTTCCCGGCGAGGCCGCGAAACAGCTCGGCGGTGTACTCGGTTTCCGCATCGGTCATCCCGGCGGCCGGTTCGTCCAGCAGCAGCAGATGCGGGTCCTGGACCAGCAGCATGCCGATCTCCAGGAACTGTTTCTGCCCGTGGGAGAGCAGCCCGGCGGTGCGCTGGCGGCTGCCGCCGAGGCGCAGCAGCGTAAGGACCTCATCAATCCGATCCTGCTGCTCGCCGCTGAGCGTTGCCCGCAGGCAGGCCCAGACGGATTTATCGGTTTTCAGCGCGATTTCCAGATTTTCAAACACCGTCAGCGCTTCAAACACCGTCGGCTTCTGGAACTTGCGGCCAATGCCGACGCGGGCGATTTCCGGCGGCGACAGCGTGGTGAGGTCGGTATCCTGGTCGTAGATCACCCGGCCATTGTCCGGGCGGGTTTTCCCGGTGATCACATCCATCAGCGTGGTCTTTCCCGCACCGTTGGGGCCGATGATGCAGCGGAGTTCGCCCACGCCAATCTGCAATGACAGATCGGTCAGCGCCCGGAAGCCGTCGAAGGAAACGTTAATCTTCTCCAGCTGCAGGACCGGATCGGTTTGTCTGCGGTGGCGGTCTGACGGGTGGGGCTGGGTAAACAGTTGTTCAGTCATGCTTCCTCCTGCGCAGCAGGCCAATCACGCCACGCGGCAGGAACAGCGTAACGAGGATAAACATCAGGCCGAGGAAAAACAGCCAGAATTCGGGGAAGGCGACGGTGAACCAGCTTTTCGCGCCGTTAACGATCGCCGCACCCAGCATCGGGCCAATCAGCGTGCCGCGCCCGCCCAGGGCGACCCAGATAGCGGCCTCAATGGAGTTGGTGGGCGACATTTCGCCGGGGTTGATAATGCCGACCTGCGGCACGTAAAGCGCGCCGGCCAGCCCGCACAGCACCGCCGACAGCGTCCAGACAAACAGCTTAAAGCCGCGCGGATCGTAGCCGCAGAACATCAGCCGGTTTTCCGCATCGCGCACCGCGGTCAGCACGCGGCCAAACTTGCTGCGGGCCAGCGCAAAGCCGATGCCGAGGCTGATAACCAGCAGCAGCACGGTGGCGACAAACAGGCCGATGCGCGTGCCGGTGGTGGTAATCGGGAAGCCGAGCAGGGTGGTAAAACCGGTGAAGCCGTTGTTGCCGCCAAAGCCGGTTTCATTGCGGAAAAACAGCAGCATCCCGGCATAGGTCAGCGCCTGGGTCATGATCGAAAAGTAGACCCCCTTAATCTTCGAGCGGAAGGCAAACCAGCCGAATACCAGCGCCAGCACGCCCGGCACCAGCACGATCAGGCACAGCGCCCAGGCGAAGTGCTGCGTTCCGGCCCAGAACCACGGCAGCTCGCTCCACGACAGGAACGACATAAAAGCGGGCAGGCCATCACCGGCGGCCTGGCGCATCAGATACATGCCCATCGCATAGCCACCCAGCGCGAAGAACAGGCCGTGACCCAGGGAGAGCAGTCCGGCGTAGCCCCAGACCAGATCCAGCGCTACGGCCACAATGGCGTAGCAGAGAATTTTGCCGACCAGCGTCAGCGTATAGGTCGACAGCGCCAGCGGGTTATCCTGCGGCAGCAGCGCGAGGAACGGCAGCACCAGCAGAGCCAGCAGAAGCACCGCCCCCAGCCCGAGGGTCAGACGCGGCGCTTTCTGCGCCACGGTTAGCGTCATGGGTTGCGTCATCAGTCAATCACCCTTCCTTTAAAGGCGAACAGCCCCTGCGGCCGCTTCTGGATAAACAGCACGATCAGCACGAGGATCAGGATTTTGCCGAGCACGGCCCCAATCTGCGGTTCCAGCACCTTATTGAGAATACCGAGGCCGAGCGCGGCCACCACCGTGCCGGCCAGCTGGCCAACGCCGCCGGTCACCACCACCAGGAAGGAGTCGATAATATAGCCCTGGCCCAGCTCCGGCCCGACGTTGCCCAGCTGTGAGAGCGCCACGCCGCCCAGCCCGGCAATGCCGGAACCGAGGCCGAAGGCCAGCATATCCACGCGCCCGGTAGGCACCCCGCAGCAGTCGGCCATCGCGCGGTTCTGCGTCACCGCCCGCACGTTCATCCCCAGGCGGGTTTTATTCAGTAGCAGCCAGGTCAGCACCAGCACGCCGACCACAAACACCATCACCGCCAGGCGGTTGTACGGCAGGACGAGGTTCGGCAGCACCTGCAAGCCGCCGGAGAGCCAGGCGGGGTTAGCGACTTCCAGGTTCTGGGTGCCAAAGACCACGCGGACTAGCTGGATCAGCATCAGGCTGATGCCCCAGGTGGCCAGCAGCGTCTCCAGCGGGCGGCCATAAAGATGGCGAATGATGGTGCGTTCCAGCGCCATGCCGATGGCGGCGGTGATAAAGAAGGCCACCGGCAGCGCCAGCAGCGGATAAAACGCCAGCCACTCCGGAGCAAAGCGCTGAAACAGGTTCTGCACCATCCAGGTGGCATAGGCACCCAGCATCAGCATCTCGCCGTGGGCCATGTTAATCACCCCCAGCAGGCCATAGGTGATAGCCAGCCCGAGCGCCGCCAGCAGCAGCACGGAGCCCAGCGACAGGCCGGTAAACGCCTGGCCGAGCACTTCACCCAGCATCAGGCGATGGCGGATCTGCTTCAGGCTGTCGGCGGCGGCGGCGCGCACGCTGGCGTCGGCTTCATTCTGCGGAGACAGCAGACGTTCCAGGCTGGCCTGGGTCTGCGGATCGCTGGTTTCACCCAGCACTCTGACCGCCTGCAGGCGCACCTGCGGGTTGCCGTCGGTCAGCTGCAGCCCGGCAACGGCCTGGGCTAATACCGCATGGACGCGGCTGTCCTGTTCTGCCGCCAGCCGCCGGTTTAGCAGCGGCAGCTGATCCGGCTGGGCATCGTTTTGCAACGCACGTGCCGCCTTCAGGCGCGTGGCGGCCAGCGGGCTGACCAGCTGATGAGCAGCCAGCGCGGTGGCGATCATCGTGCGCAGTCGGTTATTCATAAACAGCTTTTTGGTGGCGCCCACCGGCGCGGCGCTGCCTTCCAGCGGGGTCAGCCGATCGTTAAGCTGGCTGAACGGCCGTTTGTTTTCGTCCAGCACCACGGTTTCATTATGCAGGGCCTGCAGCAGCGGCAGGCGGGCAGGGTCCGGCGCGGCGGCCCACTGCTGGAGGATCTTCAGCTGATCGCTGCGGCCGGCGGCGGAAAAGTCCGCTGCCGGTCCGGCCACGGCGAGGCATGGCAGGCTGAACAGCAGTATTAGCAGCAATCGCATCATAGTGTGCTCTCTCGCTTATCTCGGGTGCGATGAATTTCAGCGGGCCAGGCAGCGCCTGGCCCTTCGGAACGGGACTATCAGTTAGTGGTTTTTACCGGGTGGTCGGGCTTTTTGTCGTTACCGGCGATGTACGGGCTCCACGGCTGGGCGCGTACCGGTTTATCGGTCTGCCACACCACGTTGAACTGGCCGTTATCTTCGATTTCGCCAATCATCACCGGTTTGTGCAGGTGGTGGTTGGTCTGATCCATGGTCAGGGTGAAGCCGTCCGGCGCGGCAAAGGTCTGCCCGGCCATCGCGGCACGGACTTTATCCACGTCGGTGGTGCCCGCTTTCTCGACGGCCTGCGCCCACATATGGATGCCGACATAGGTTGCTTCCATCGGGTCGTTGGTCACGACGGTATCGGCGTTCGGCAGCTTGTGCGCTTTGGCATAGGCTTTGTAATCCGCTACGAATTTCGCGTTAGCCGGGTTATCCACCGATTCGAAGTAGTTCCACGCGGCCAGGTTGCCGACCAGCGGTTTGGTATCAATCCCGCGCAGCTCTTCTTCCCCTACCGAGAAGGCCACGACCGGCACATCGGTCGCTTTAATGCCCTGGTTAGCGAGTTCTTTATAGAACGGGACGTTAGAGTCGCCGTTGATAGTGGAAACCACCGCCGTCTTGCCACCGGCAGAGAATTTTTTGATGTTGGAAACGATGGTCTGGTAGTCGCTGTAGCCAAACGGCGTGTAGACCTCTTCGATATCGCTGTCCTTCACGCCCTTAGAGTGCAGGAAAGCGCGCAGGATCTTGTTGGTGGTGCGCGGATAAACGTAGTCGGTACCCAGCAGGAAGAAGCGTTTTGCCGAACCGCCGTCCTCGCTCATCAGATACTCGACCGCCGGGATCGCCTGCTGGTTTGGCGCGGCGCCGGTGTAGAACACGTTCGGCGACATCTCTTCGCCTTCATACTGCACCGGGTAGAACAGCAGGCCGTTCAGCTCTTCAAACACCGGCAGAACGGACTTGCGTGATACCGACGTCCAGCAGCCAAACACCACCGCGGCTTTATCCTGGGTTAACAGCTGGCGGGCTTTTTCGGCAAACAGCGGCCAGTTAGAGGCGGGGTCGACCACCACCGGCTCCAGCTTTTTACCCAGCACGCCGCCTTTGGCGTTGATCTCATCAATGGTCATCAGCGCCACGTCCTTCAGCGGCGTTTCGGAAATCGCCATAGTGCCGGAGAGCGAGTGCATAATGCCGACTTTAATGGTGTCGGCCGCCTGAGCGTTCCAGGATAATCCCATGCCAATAACGGTGGCAGAAAGTGCAAAGGCCTTGAGCAATGAACGTCTTTTCATCAGTAATCCCCTGAAATTATTTAAAAGATTATGTGGGTGAAACCGTGTGTAGCCTCGCCTGCTGGAGCATATGCAATGTGATTTTTCTGACCTCTGCCCTACTGACGGCAATATGGTCGGTCAGAATTTTCTGAGCCTCCTCGCTTTGCTGGTGTAGTACCGCGTTTAAGATCTGCGCGTGTTCGTTGTAGGTGGCATCAACACGATCCTCGCGGGTGAAGTCGAGGCGGCGGATGATGCGGATTTTTTCGGTTAACTCACTGTGGATCCGGGCCATCTCTTCATTGCCTGCGGCGGAAACCAGCGCCATATGGAAGGCTTCGTCATGCAGGGAAACGGCGATAAAGTCGGCCAGGCGCGGTTCATCGATCCAGAAGCGCGTCAGTCGGTCGAGCAGCTCGCTGCACTGCCGTGCGGGCAGGCGGCACAGCCGTTTCACCGCCTCGCACTCCAGCACCGTGCGCAGGTCGTACAGCTCTTCGAAGTACGCAAAATCAAACTGGCGCACCTGCCAGCCGAGGCGGTTCCACACTTCGACATAGCCCTCACGCTCCAGGCGAAACAGTGCCTGACGCACCGGGGTGCGGCTCACCGCCATGCGTGCGGCGATCTCGCTTTCGCTGAAGCGGTCACCCGGCATCAGACGAAAGTCGAAAATGTCATTCTTCAGCGCGTGATAGACGCGATCGGCCAGCACCTCCGGCCGATCTTTGCTGTTTTTCTGCGACGATCCCTGCATATTCAGATCCCTATTCCAGCCACAGCAGCGCATCGCCCGGACTGACCGGACGGCCTGACTGACAGGCAATACGTTTTACCCGACCGGCCTGCGGCGCGTTGATGGCCAGTTCCATTTTCATCGCCTCCACGACGATCAGCGACTGCCCGGCCTCCACGACGTCACCTTCCTGCACCAGAATCTTCCAGATATTGCCGTTCATATCGGCGCTGACCTGCAGGGCGCTGTCGTCCTCTTCCGGCGGCAGCAGGTTCTCGCTGCTGCTGAGCGGCGCGCCTTCCTCTTCCTGTGCCCACAGCGCGACTTCGGCCTCAAAGGCGCTGGCCTGGCGGGTGCGGAAGGCGGCGATTGACCCGGCGTTATCGGCGAGGAAACGGGTGTGTTCGGCAAAGTCGAATTCGGTGTGCTCAATACGCACGCTGGCGCGGCCTTCACGGAAATCGTCACGCAGCACGTCCAGTTCGGCCTCGCTGACCGGATAGAAGCGCACCTGGTCAAAGAAGTGCAGCAGCCAGGGTTCATTCGCGGCAAACTGCGGGTTTTTGAGGAATTTGTTCCAGATAGGCAGCGTGCGGCCCACCAGCTGATAGCCGCCGGGGGAGTCCATGCCGTAGATGCACATATACATGCCGCCGATGCCGACGGTGCCTTCGGCGGTGAAGGTTCGCGCCGGGTTGTATTTCGAACTCAGCAGGCGGTGGCGCGGGTCAATCGGCACCGCGCAGGGTGCGCCGAGATAAACGTCGCCCAGGCCGAGGATCAGGTAGCTGGCGTCAAAGATGGTGTCTTTCACTTCGTCGCGGCTGCCGAGGCCGTTAATGCGCTGGATAAAGTCGACGTTGTTCGGCAGCCACGGCGCGCTGGCGCGCACGGTTTCCTGATAGCGTTCCACCGCGCCCAGCGTGGCGCTGTCTTCAAAGGCCATCGGCAGATGGACGATGCGCGACGGGACTTTCATCCGGCTGACGTCGCCGAGGTTTTTCTCCAGCTCCTGCAGCAGCGTCATCAGCTGTTTCTGGCTAAGAATGCGGCTGTCGTAGCGGATTTGCAGCGAGCGGACGCCGGGCGACAGCTCTTCGACGCCGGGCTGGCCGTACTCGCGCAGCGCGGTCATCAGCAGATGGATACGCAGGCGCAGCGCCAGGTCCAGCACGTTATCGCCGTATTCCAGCAGGATGTAGTTGTCGCCGGCCTGACGCCAGACCACGGTTGGCGTGGTGGCGGTGGCTTTTAGCGAGGCGAGAATGGTGGCGGAGCCGTGGACGGTTTCCGCCAGCGACGGCACATCAAAGCCCGGCAGATGCAGCGCGCTCAGGTTTTCCACGCTGCGGGCCTGCGCCAGCTCCAGCGCATGCGCTTCTTCCGCGCTAATCGGATGGAAGCGCAGGCGATCGCCCGGTTTCACCTGGCCGACTTTCCACAGCTCGGCTTTGGCGATGGTCACCGGGCAGACGAAGCCGCCGAGGCTCGGCCCGTCGCGGGTGAGGATCACCGGGAAGTCGCCGGTAAAGTTGATCGCGCCGATGGCGTATTCGCAGTCGTGAACGTTGGAGGGATGCAGCCCGGCTTCACCGCCGTTGGCCCGCGCCCAGCCGGGTTTCGGTCCGACCAGGCGAACGCCAAGCCGGTTAGAGTTGTAGTGGACGTGCCAGTCGCTGGCAAAGAATTCATCAATGGACTGCTGGGTAAAGAAGTCGGGTGCGCCGTGCGGCCCGTAGAGCACGCCGATGCGCCACTCATCGCCGTAGACCGGCTGCGCGGCCGCAGGCAGCGCACGAGGCTCGCTGACCGGGGCCGGTGTGGTGCAGGCTTCCAGCGCGGGCTGCGAAATAGCCAGCATATCGGCCACGCGCAGGGTGCGACCGGCGTGGCCGCCAAACTGGCCGAGGGCAAAGGTCGAGCGGCTGCCGAGGTATTCCGGCACGTCGAAACCGTTACGCACCGCCAGGTAGGTACGGCAGCCCTGCTGCGCGCGGCCCAGCGTCAGCGTCTGTCCCGCTTTCACCGCCAGCGGCTGCCAGTAAGCGACCTCTTCATCGTCCAGAAGGGCCGGGCAGCGTGCTCCGGTCAGGGCGATCAGCGCATCGCTGTGGAAGCGTAAAGTCGGCCCCTGGAGAGTGAATTCCAGCGCGGCGGCTTCTTCCGCGTTGCCGACGATGCGGTTGGCGAGCTGAAAAGCGTAGTCATCCATCGGACCAGAAGGCGGCACGCCGATATCCCAGTAGCCGAGGCGGCCAGGGTAGTCCTGAATGCTGCTCCAGGTGCCCGGCTGAATCACTTCAACGACCGGCGACGCGGCGTTGAAGCTGTCCAGCATGCGCGTCCACACCTGGCCGCTGTGGAAGGCGTCCGTGGCGACGACCTGGCGCAGATAGTCGAGGTTGGTGGCGATGCCGTGCAGCCGGGTCTGATTCAGCGCTGTCTGCATTTTCTTCAGCGCCGCCTCGCGGTTTTCGGCGTGAACGATCAGCTTGGCGATCATCGGATCGTAGAAGGCGGAAACCTCGGTGCCGGTGGCGATCCAGCTGTCCACGCGCACGTCGTCCGGGAAGCTGACTTCGGTCAGTACGCCGGGGCTGGGCTGGAAGTTCTTTAACGGATCTTCCGCGTAGATGCGCACTTCAATGGAGGCGCCCTGCGGGGCCAGAGCCATCCGCGCCCAGTCGGGCTGCTCGCCTGCGGCCACCTGCAGCATGCACTCCACCAGGTCCAGGCCGGTGACGCACTCAGTAACCGGATGCTCCACCTGCAGGCGGGTATTCACTTCCAGAAAGTAGAACTCGTCGCGGGCGGCATCGTAGATATATTCCACGGTGCCGGCGCTGCGGTAGTTCACCAGTTCGCCCAGCTTTACCGCCGATTCCAGCAGCGCGCTGCGCGTGGCGGCGGGCAGGTTCGGTGCCGGGGTTTCTTCCACCACTTTCTGGTTACGGCGCTGGAGTGAGCAGTCGCGTTCGCCCAGGGCCACCACTTTACCGTGGCCGTCGCCGAAGATCTGCACCTCAACGTGGCGGGCGCGATCGATGCAGCGTTCCAGGAACACCCCGGCATCGCTGAAGAACTGCTCGCCGAGGCGGCGAACGCTCTCCCAGGCGCTGCGCAGCGCGGCGTCGTCGGCACAGCGGGTCAGGCCGATGCCGCCGCCGCCTGCGGTGCTTTTCAACATAATCGGGTAGCCAATCCGCTCTGCGGCGGCCAGCGCCTCCTCCAGCGAGGCAAGCAGCGGCGTGCCCGGGGTCATTGGTACGCCCGCGGCGGCGGCCAGTTCACGCGCCCGGTGCTTCAGGCCAAACTCGCCGATTTGATGCGCGGTCGGGCCGATGAAGACGATCCCCGCCTCCTCGCAGGCGGCGGCAAACGGCAGGCTTTCTGACAGAAAGCCGTAGCCCGGCCAGATGGCCTGAGCGCCGGTTTCCACAGCGGCGTTGAGGATCTTGTCAATTTTCAGGTAGCTGTCGCTGGCCTTCTCGCCGCCCAGCGCGACCGCCATATCGGCCTCTCTCACATGCTGAGAATTACGATCCGCGTCCGAGAAAACCGCCACGCTGGTGATACCCAGGCGCTTCAGGGTGCGGATGGCGCGGCAGGCGATTTCGCCGCGGTTGGCGATCAGTACGGTATTAAACATGTGACGTCTCCTGACGGGCCAGCCAGTTGCGCCAGCCACCAAATGCGGTGATTTCAGTTGCCTCGGCCAGCGCCGCCGGTTCGCAGATAAACCCCTTCACCGTGCGGCCATCGGCCAGTTCCAGCGTTCCAATCCCCAGCGGTGCCGGGATTTCCGCGACAAACTCGCCGAAGCGGGCCAGCGGGATATCCCACAGCTCAACGGTGATCGCCGCGCCATTGCTGTCTCTGGCCAGGCCGGGTTTCGCCGGCGTGGTGTTGGCCAGCGCATACAGCCGGTAGCAGGCGGCGGTGGTGGTTTCTTCAACCAGCACCGCATCGCGGCGGGTCAGCTGATGGTTCAGCGGCATACCGGTCAGGTGCGCGCCCACCACGGCAACGCGGACGTGCAGTGGGGAAGCGGGCAGAGGGGCGGCGGTAGCGGGCAGCGGCAGGCCGGTTGCGCCGAGGCTGAGCGCCTGCTGCCGCTGCCAGCGGCGGCCAAACCCCGCCAGTGCGCGGTCGTACCAGGCCGGTGCGATAACGGTGATCCCGGCAGGCAGGCCGTCGGCGCGGAACGGGCCGGGCAGCGCCAGCGCGGACAGGTCGGCAAGGTTGGTAAAGTTGGTGTAGGTGCCGAACTGCGAGTTGTAGCGCACCGGCTCCTGCTTCATCTCTTCGAGTGTGTGAATGGTCGGTGAGGTCGGCACCACCAGCGCATCAAACTGGCTCAGGGTTTGCTGGATCTGACGGGTCAGTTCGGCGCGCAGGTACTCGGCTTTAAAGGTATCCACGGCGGTGTAGCGGTGGCCGCTGTTGACGATGCCGTACACCACCGGATCCATCTCCTCCGGCCGGTTCAGCATGTCGCCGACCGCCACGGTGCGTTCGGCTACCCACGGGCCGTAATAGAGCTGCTCGGCCAGCTGGTGGA
Source organism: Erwinia sp. SLM-02 (assembly GCF_037450285.1). Lineage (NCBI taxonomy): Bacteria > Pseudomonadati > Pseudomonadota > Gammaproteobacteria > Enterobacterales > Erwiniaceae > Erwinia > Erwinia sp. SLM-02. Next base: position 314,497 of record NZ_JAQISN010000003.1, read on the forward strand.
ACGGGGTGAAATCAATCGGATGCAGCGTGGCGCCCCCGGCGGTCAGTGCTGCCAGCGCGGCCTCCCATGCGGCGGCGGCCTGCGCATCGCCGTAAAATTCCGGGATTGCCGGAATAGCCAGGCGCGGTGTGGTGGAAAGGGCGGCCGGGGCCAGGCCCGGGTCGATGCGGGAATAGGCATCCTGGCTGTCGTAGCCCCCGGCGCAGCTGGCGACGAGGAAGGCATCCTCCACCGTCAGGGCGAAAATCGAAATGGTATCGTTCAGGCGGCAGGCGGGCAGCATGCCGGTCGCCGACAGCCAGCCTTTGGTCGGCTTCAGGCCGACGATGTTGTTAAAGCCGGCGGGTACGCGGCCGGAACCGGCGGTATCGGTCCCGAGGGCAAAACAGACCAGGCCACGGGCGGTTACCGACGCGGAGCCGGAGCTGGACCCGCCGCTGACGTATTCCGGGTTAAAGGTATTGCTGACCGCACCGAACGGCGATCGGGTGCCGACCAGGCCGGTGGCAAACTGGTCGAGGTTGGTTTTGCCTATCACCACGGCACCGGCCGCTTTCAGCTTCGCGACCGCCGTCGCATCGGCCTCGGCCTGGTAGGTAAAGGCCGGGCAGGCGGCGCTGGTCGGCCAGCCGGCGACGTCAATATTGTCTTTAACCGCGAAGGGCACGCCAAACAGCGGCAGCGAAGCGGGGTTCTGCTGCCAGGCCGCCAGCAGCGGTTCAACCTGCGCCCGCAGCTGCGCGGGAGAGGCGAGATAAAGCCAGGCGTTATCCGCGGTGGAAAGCCCGGCGCGCAGCGACTCCAGCGTGGACAGCACCGACTCCGGATGCTGCTGATAATGATGCTGCCAGTCCTGTAACGTAAATCCTGTGGTTAAAGCCATATGTTGAATTCCGTCTGGTATACAAGATGGAATTCAACAGAGCAAAGTGCGTGCCATGTTTTTAATTTGCTGAATTATAGGTTTTTTTATGACTATCGCGTTTTGGCGTGCACAATCAGCGCGCAGCGGCTGAACAAAAATGGGGCGCTGAGGGGATTTCGGTAAATATTTGTTCGTCACGTGGCGCAACCGGCCGTACCTGGTTAGCATGAAGGGGGTCGTTTCAGGTGTTCAGGATTAATAAAGTAAGGTGGGGAAGGTCATGGCGGACAAGTGGCAGTTGTGGACAGTAGCATCCTGTTTGGTGGTGGCAGCAGGCAGCGTGCAGGCAGATTCGCTGGATGCGCAGCGCACCCGCTATTTACAGATTAAGCAGGCCTGGGATAGCAAACAGATGGATACCGTGGCGCAGCTGATGCCCACCCTGCAGGACTATCCGCTTTATCCCTATCTGGAGTATCGCCAGCTGACGCAGGATCTGGGCCAGGAAACCGGCCTGGCGGTGAACGCCTTTATCCAGCGCTATCCGACGCTGCCGCCCGTGCGTTCGCTGCCGGCCCGGTTTGTTAATGAGCTGGCGCGCCGCGAAGACTGGCGCGGGCTGCTGGTGTTCAGCCCTCAGGCTCCCAAACCGGTAGCCGCTCGCTGCAACTGGTACTACGCCAAGTGGGCCACCGGAGAGCAGCAGGTCGCCTGGCAGGGCGCAAAAGAGATCTGGCTGACAGGCTCGTCCCTGCCCGCTACCTGCGACAAACTGTTCAGCGTCTGGCAGCAGGCCGGGCAGCAAAACCCGATAACCACCCTTGAACGCATCCGGCTGGCGATGAAAGCGGGCAACGGTAGTCTGGTTAACTATCTGGCAAAGCAGCTGCCGGAGGATTATCAGACCATCGCCAGCGCGGTGATGAATTTGCAAAACGACCCGATGACCGTTCAGACCTTCGCGGCGAGCGTGGGGCCGACGGAATTTACCCGCCAGGCGACGGCGATTGCGTTCGCCAGCGTGGCGCGCAGCGATGCGGAGCAGGCCCGGCAGATGATCCCATCGCTGGCGGTGCAGCAGAAGCTGGACGAGCAGCAGGTGCAGGAGCTGAAAGAGGCGGTAGCCTGGCGGCTGATGGGCAACGACATTACCAGCGAGCAGGGCCGCTGGCGTGATGATGTGGTGATGCGCAGCGATTCAACCTCGCTGATTGAGCGCCGGGTGCGCATGTCGCTGGGTAATAACGACCGCCGCGGCCTGAATACCTGGATTGCCCGCCTGCCGCTGGAGGCGAAGGAAAAAGATGAGTGGCAGTACTGGCAGGCCGACCTGCTGATGGAGCGCGGCCGCAATGACGAAGCCCAGGGCATTCTGCGCAAGCTGATGCAGGAGCGCGGCTTCTATCCGATGGTGGCCGCACAGCGGCTGGGCGTGGAGTATCCGCTGCAGATAGACAAAGCGCCGGCGATTGACGACGCGCTGACCACCGGACCGGAAATAGCCCGCGTGCGCGAACTGATGTACTGGGGCATGGATAATCTGGCGCGCAGCGAATGGAGCTATCTGATCGGCAGCCGTACGGTCAGCCAGCAGCAGATGCTGGCCAGCTATGCGCTGAAGCAGGGCTGGTGGGATCTCAGCGTGCAGGCGACGATTGCCGGTAAGCTGTGGAACAGCCTGCAGGAGCGATTCCCGCTGGCCTGGCAAAGCCAGTTTGAGCGCTACATCGACGGTAAAAGCATTCCGCCAAGCTATGCGATGGCCATTGCGCGCCAGGAGAGCGCCTGGAACCCGAAAGCCCGCTCGCCGGTTGGCGCTTCCGGGCTGATGCAGGTGATGCCCGCAACCGCGCAGCATACGGTGACTAAATTCGGCATCAGCGGCTACAGCAACAGCAGCCAGCTGCTGGATCCGGAAACCAATATTCAAATCGGCACGCAATATCTGGAATCGGTCTATCAGCAGTTCGGTCAGAACCGCATTTTCGCTTCAGCGGCCTACAACGCGGGGCCGGGACGGGTGAGAACCTGGCAGGGTAACAGCGCCGGGCGTCTGGACGCGGTGGCCTTTATCGAAACCATCCCGTTTTCAGAGACGCGCGGCTATGTGAAAAACGTGCTGGCGTATGACGCGTACTATCGTTATTTCCTCAATAAACCGGACAAGCTGTTTGCCGACAGCGAGTGGCAGCAGCGTTATTGATGGACTTTCTGGCCGCAGCGGCTGATGCAGTTGCGGCTTCAAGTATGGCGACGATGATGCTACACTTCTGTACTAGTTAAATAGTATGGCTGCCCATCATGACCGATGATTCTCCCGTTCCGGTATCCGTTGAACCCCCAAATGAAGACTGGCTGCGCTTTGTTGTGCTGATGCAGCGCGCCTATCAGAGCGAACTGCACCTGCCGCTGCTCCAGCTGATGCTGACGCCGGACGAGCGTGAAGCGCTGGGCACCCGGCTGCGAATTGTGGAAGAGCTGATGCGCGGCGAAATGAGCCAGCGAGAGCTGAAAAACGAACTGGGGGCGGGCATTGCCACCATTACGCGCGGGTCGAACAGCCTGAAGAGTGCGCCCCCGGCTCTGAAAGCCTGGCTGGAAGCGCAGCTGTTGAACGGCAGCGATCGGGTTTAAACCGGCCGGCTGTAAACGTCGTTATGGAACGGGCAGAGGGCGAGGATCAGCGCCTGATGGTAAACGCTGGTGCGGGTCAGGTGCCCGGCGGTGAAAGCCCCGATAGCGCCGCCTTTTTGCTTAATGTTATCAATGCCGGTCAGACGGGCCATCTCTTCGCCCAGCTCCCGCCCTTCATGAATGCCTTTCAGCACTATCGCCGGCAGCGTAAAGCTGGCAGAGCGGGATTCACCGCGCAGTTTATGGTTCTCTACCACCATCCAGGCGAAGGCGGTGTCTTCTTCAATACCGGCCTCAATGGCGACCCAGAAGTCGGCTTCAGGTCGGACCTGTCTGGCGTTCATCACTCTCTGGCGTGCGCCAGTTCGCGTTTCTGTATTTGTCATGGGCTGCGCTGCTACGCCACTGTCGACCTCAACACCCTCGATGTGGCAGGATCCTTCTCCGAAAATATCGCTGAAGGCCTGGGTAATTGCCTTAATTTTGGCAGGATTGCTGGTAGCAGCGACAACATGGTACATAATTGTTTGAACCCTTTACGTAAATAATCGCAGTATAACGGAAAAACGTATGTTACAGGTCTATCTTGTTCGCCACGGAGAAACGCTTTGGAATGCCGCTCGTCGCATTCAGGGGCAGTCAGACAGCGCGCTGACTGAAAAGGGAGAATTACAGGCGCATCAGGTGGGAGAGCGCGTCAAAAGCCTCGGAATTACCCATGTGATCGCCAGCGATCTGGGTCGTACCCGCCGTACCGCTGAGATTATTGCCGATGCCTGCGGCTGTGATGTGACCCTCGATCCGCGACTGCGCGAGCTGAATATGGGCGTGCTGGAACAGCGGGCGCTGGATTCCCTTAACCCGGAAGAAGAACGCTGGCGTAAAGCGCTGGTGGACGGCACCGTGGATGGTCGCATTCCGCAGGGGGAATCCATGAAGGAAATGGCGGATCGTATGCATCAGGCTCTGAATGCCTGCCTGGATCTGCCCGCCGGGAGTCGCCCGCTGCTGGTCAGTCACGGCATGGCGCTGGGCGTGCTGCTGAGCACCATTCTTGGCCTGCCTGCGAACGCCGAACGCCGTCTGCGGCTGCGCAACTGCTCGATTTCGCGGATTGAGCACCAGGAAAGCCCGTGGCTGGCATCCGGCTGGGTGGTGGAAACCGCAGGGGATATCACCCACCTTGATGAGCCTGCGCTTGACGAACTGCAGCGCTAAATAAGAAGGGGCCGGTAAGACCGGCCCCTGACTGTTTCCCCGATTATTCCGGCATGCGTCGGATAGGGATCAGATATTCGCAGCGGATCTCCGTCGGCGGTTCAGCCCTCTTTTTACCGCCATGGGTATAAAAGCGCTCAATATCCTGACCGTGGCGGCGCGTCAGCTGCAGCATCGGCATACAGGTGCCGTAAAGCAGCAGAACGAAATCCTGCAGCCCGCTGGTGGAGCCTTCATAGGTGAACTGCACGTAGTCCCCCCCTTCCAGCGTAACCTGCTGTGCCGACTGTAGCTGGCTTGAAGTCCGATCGGGTATGACCGCAGTCGTATACAGAATTTCCTGCTCGTCATCTTTCTCGGTGCTGGGGCGCGACTGGTGCAAACCATACAGCACCGGTGGCACCGTATCCGTCTCGGTCAGAAACTGACGCCAGAAGTGCAGGCGCATTTCATCGCGAAAACGGGAAATTTGTTCCAGCGTGCAGGTATAGCTCTGCGTCTGCCCCAGTAACGCCGTTTCAGGCATGCTGACCCAGGTTGGCTCCGGAAGCTTAAAGTCTCCCAGGCGAATCGGCGGGCGCAGGCCCGATGCATTCCAGTCGGATGAACGGCGATACCAGGCTGGGGTCTGGCTGAATTGCTTTTTGAAAGCCCGGGTGAAGGTTTGTTGCGAATCAAAGCGGTACTGTAAAGCAATGTCCAGAATCGGACGGCTGGTTAGCCGCAGTGCTACCGCTGCTTTCGATAAACGACGCGCACGGATATAAGCGCCGATGGCGTGCTCCGTGACGTCTTTAAACATTCTTTGTAGATGCCATTTTGAATAGCCTGCCTTAGCCGCGACGTTATCTAACGACAGCGGTTGGTCCAGGTGGCTCTCCAGCCAGACAAGCAAATCTCGAATGATACCGGCTTGGTCCATTAAATCGTCCTCAATTCTACTCAGTTCAGTGTTGCAGCAAAAAAGCAAAGTCGGTGGATAGTAGCACTAAATGCAAAGGTTAAGTACGCGGTTATAGTTTTAAGAATGTGCTAAATCAATTGCTCATTGACAGTAGTTCGCGTGAGTAGCTGTGAGCTATGTATGTCACCCGAGATGACTTACAATGTCAGCTATTTTCTTTGAAATGGTAACGTCATGACAATTAAAAAATTGTTAATAGTCACTTCAGTCGCGCTGATTCCATTCTCTTTGCAGGCGGAAGAGGTCGGTTCGGTTGACACGGTTTTCAAATTATTTGGCCCGGATCATAAGATTGTCGTTGAGGCATTTGACGACCCGGACGTGAAGAATGTGACCTGCTACCTGAGCCGGGCGAAAACCGGCGGCATCAAAGGTGGGCTGGGGCTGGCCGAAGATACGTCAGATTCGGCTATTTCCTGCCAGCAGGTGGGTCCGGTGACACTTTCCGAAAAAATTTCCCAGGGCAAATCGAATGGTGAAGTCGTTTTCAGAAAGCGAACGTCGCTGGTGTTTAAAAAATTGCAGGTGGTCCGCTTTTACGACAAAAATCGTAATGCATTAATCTACCTGAGCTACTCCGATAAAGTTGTAGACGGCTCGCCGAAGAATGCACTCAGCGCGGTACCGATTATTCCGTGGGCAGAAAAATAATTTGCGGAACATATTGATTTTGAGATAAAAAAAGGCCGAATTATTCGGCCTTTTTTATATTCAGAACGGCGCTGGTTAATCTTCCAGATCGCCGCAGAAGCGATAACCTTCGCCGTGAATGGTGGCGATGATCTCCGGCGTATCCGGGATTGATTCGAAATGCTTACGGATACGGCGGATGGTAACATCAACCGTGCGATCGTGAGGTTTCAGCTCGCGGCCGGTCATTTTCTTCAGCAGGTCAGCGCGGGTCTGAATTTTTCCCGGATTCTCGCAGAAGTGCAGCATCGCCCGGAACTCACTGCGCGGCAGCTTGTACTGCTCGCCCTGTGGGTTGATCAGCGAGCGGCTGTTGATGTCCAGCTCCCAGCCGTTAAAGCGATAGCTTTCCACCAGTTTCCGCTCTTCGCTCACTGCCGCGAGATTCATGGTGCGCGACAGCAGGTTGCGGGCGCGGATGGTCAGTTCGCGAGGGTTAAACGGCTTGGTAATGTAGTCATCTGCACCGATTTCAAGGCCGAGAATTTTGTCGACCTCGTTGTCGCGCCCGGTCAGGAACATCAGGGCGACGTTAGCCTGTTCACGCAGTTCACGTGCCAGCAACAGGCCGTTTTTACCGGGCAGATTGATGTCCATGATCACCAGATTGACGTCGTTTTCCGTCAGTATCTGGTGCATTTCGGCACCATCCGTAGCTTCATAAACCATGTAGCCTTCGGCTTCAAAAATACTTTTGAGTGTATTACGAGTGACTAATTCGTCTTCAACGATAAGTATGTGCGGGGTCTGCATGTGTTCGCTACCTAAAATTGCCAACAAAACTGGAACAGGACATACCGCCGTTGCGTGGCTGATGTTAAAAATCAGCGGTAAAAGAACAGCAGTACAGAATAAATTTCTTGATACACCTTAGTTACTGTCAACAACATGGTCAGCGTAGCCAAACGGGTGGCGCCTGAATGCCCCGGCAGTGCAAATACGGCATACATCCTAACTGCAACATCGGTAACATAACAGCACTGGCAACAACCATTAAGCAATAAAGTAACGCTTAGTTGACTTATATCAAACCAATTGTAGCACGTTAACAGTTTTGTGAAAAACTCTTCCCAGATTGCCAGCTTAGCTCACAAACAGCGCCAAATGCTAACGATTAAGCGTGGAAGGTTAATCTAACGTTTAGTCTACATTTAACAAATGTTACCCAATTGATAAAACAGATTTTATTTAAGTAACAACTGGTTTTTATTGCTTATTCAACAGAATGCTAGTGTAACATCAGATTCACTGGTTTTAAATTGCTACCGTAGTCCTGTTGGGCAGATGTTAAATATCGCCTTCTGTCATTTACACGGCTGGCATGGCAAAGTACCCGCTCGGGTTTTGTTAATAGTAAAGGCGGTTATGCGTTTCCCTCTTATTCTTGTTTCTCCTGCTCGTCCTGAAAATGTCGGTGCCGCCGCACGCGCGATGAAAACCATGGGATTTAGCGAGTTACGCATCGTCAGCAGCGATGTGCATCTTGATGAGGCCGCCAGGCGGGTTGCCCACGGAGCCACCGAAATCCTCGACAACGCCACGCGTTGGGAATCGCTGGCCGCCGCGTTAGAGGATATCGATTTCAGCATCGCCACCACGGCCCGCAGCCGGGCAAAGTTTCGCTACTACGCCACGCCGCAGCAGGTGCAAACCGTACTGGAAGAAAAGCAGCAGTGGATCGGCAGCGCCGCGCTGGTGTTCGGCCGGGAAGATAGCGGCCTGACCAATGACGAGCTGGAGCTGGTCGATTTGCTGACCGGCATCCCGATGGCCGGGGACTATCCTTCGCTGAATCTGGGCCAGGCGGTGATGGTCTACTGTTACCAGCTGTCGGCGCTGCGCCAGGTCAGTGCCGCTGCAGAACCCGCGGCTGAAGTCCCCCAGCTGGCCGCCCTGCGCCAGCGTGCTCAGCAGCTCTTAGCGAAGCTGGAGGTGGCGGATGATGTCAAGCTGGCGGACTGGCTACAGCAGCGGCTCGGTCTGCTGCAGCAGCGCGATACGGCCATGCTGCATCGTTTACTTCACGATGTGGAAAAAAAGCTGGCAGAGAAAAACGCTGGTTAATGTCGGATTAATGGCGTGATTTACTGCTATCACCCGCAGGGGTAACAGAACAGAATGGCGCCAGGCGTAAATAGTCTTAACTGACGTCGCAGGAGCGATAGGGCACCGGCGATAAAAAAATTGACTTAGTGGGGCAATTGCTTTACTTCTGAAGACCGACAGATTTTACAGACAGACAGACGATAAATCTAAAATGCGTAAAAACAGCCTGATTACCACAATCATTATTACCACCACCATTACCACAGGTAACGGTGCGGGCTGACGCATAAAGAGTAAAATAGAAAAAAGCCCGCACCTGAACAGTGCGGGCTTTTTTTTCGTGAAAAATTCAGGAGAGTTTGAACATGCGAGTGCTGAAATTCGGTGGAACCTCGGTAGCCAATGCGGAAAGATTTCTGCGTGTGGCTGACATTCTGGAAAGCAATGCACAGCAGGGACAGGTTGCTACCGTATTGTCCGCGCCAGCTAAAATTACCAATCATCTGGTGGCGATGATTGAAAAGACCATCAGCGGTCAGGATGCGGCGCCGAATATTACCGATGCCGAGCGTATTTTTGCCGAGCTGTTACAGGGGCTGGCGGAAGCGCAGCCGGGCTTCGACTTCGACCGTCTGAAGGGGGTTGTCGACCAGGAGTTCGCGCAGCTTAAGCAGGTTCTGCACGGTATCAGCCTGCTGGGTCAGTGCCCGGACAGCGTCAACGCCGCCATCATCTGCCGCGGTGAAAAACTCTCGATTGCCATCATGGAAGGCCTTCTGCAGGCGCGTGGCTACGGCGTCAGCGTGATCAACCCGGTCGAAAACCTGCTGGCGATTGGGCACTATCTGGAATCGACAGTGGATATCGCGGAATCGACTCGCCGTATCGCCGCCAACAAAATTCCGGCCAGCAATATGGTGCTGATGGCCGGTTTCACCGCCGGTAACGAGCGCGGTGAACTGGTGGTGCTGGGCCGTAACGGCTCCGACTACTCTGCTGCGGTGCTGGCCGCCTGTCTGCGCGCCGACTGTTGCGAAATCTGGACCGACGTCGACGGGGTTTATACCTGCGACCCGCGCCAGGTCCCTGATGCCAGGCTGCTGAAGTCGATGTCGTATCAGGAAGCCATGGAGCTTTCCTACTTCGGCGCTAAAGTTCTTCACCCTCGCACCATCGCCCCTATTGCCCAGTTCCAGATCCCCTGCCTGATTAAAAACACCGCCAACCCACAGGCTCCCGGTACGCTGATCGGCGACAGCGCCAGCGATGACGATACCCCGGTGAAGGGGATTACCAATCTGAACAATATGGCGATGTTCAATATTTCCGGTCCGGGAATGAAAGGCATGGTCGGCATGGCGGCACGCGTGTTCGCCACCATGTCCCGCAGCGGCATCTCCGTGGTGCTGATCACCCAGTCATCATCCGAATACAGCATCAGCTTCTGCGTGTCCCAGAGCGAACTGTCGCGTGCACGTAAAGTGCTGGAAGATGAATTCTATCTGGAACTGAAAGACGGCCTGCTGGAGCCGCTGGACGTGATGGAACGGCTGGCGGTGATCTCCGTGGTCGGCGACGGCATGCGTACGCTGCGCGGTATTTCGGCCAAGTTCTTCTCCGCGCTGGCCCGCGCCAATATCAATATCGTTGCGATTGCGCAGGGGTCTTCCGAGCGATCTATCTCTGCGGTGGTCAGCAATGATGAAGCGACCACCGGCGTACGCGTGGTGCATCAGATGCTGTTTGCCACCGACCAGGTCATTGAGGTGTTTGTGATTGGCGTGGGCGGCGTGGGCGGCGCGTTAATCGATCAGCTGTACCGCCAGCAGGCGTGGCTGAAGAACAAGCATATCGATCTGCGCGTGTGCGGCATTGCCAATTCACGCGCGCTGCTGACTAACGTACACGGCATCCCGCTGGAAAACTGGCAGGAGCAGCTGGAGGCGGCAAAAGAGCCGTTCGATCTCGACCGGCTGAAGCGCCTGGTCAAAGAGTATCATCTGCTGAATCCGGTGATCGTTGACTGTACTTCCAGCCAGCAGGTTGCCGATCGCTACGCCGATTTCCTGGCCGACGGTTTCCACGTGGTCACGCCGAACAAAAAGGCCAACACCTCGTCGTACAACTATTACCAGCAGATGCGCGCGGCGGCGGCGAAATCTCGCCGTAAGTTCCTGTACGATACCAACGTGGGCGCCGGTCTGCCGGTGATTGAAAACCTGCAAAATCTGCTCAATGCCGGTGACGAACTGATTCGTTTCTCCGGTATTCTCTCCGGCTCGCTGTCGTTTATTTTTGGTAAGCTGGACGAAGGCGTATCGCTGTCCGCAGCGACCACCATGGCGCGTGAGATGGGCTTCACCGAGCCGGATCCACGCGAGGATCTTTCCGGGATGGACGTGGCGCGTAAGTTACTGATTCTGGCGCGTGAAGCGGGCTATCAGCTGGAGCTGAATGATATTGAGATCGAAACGGTGCTGCCGGAAGCGTTTACCGCCATTGCCGATGTCGATACCTTTATGGCGCGTCTGCCGGAGCTGGACGATGCGTTTGCTACCCGGGTTGCCGCTGCACGCGATGCCGGGAAAGTCCTGCGCTTCGTCGGGGCGATTGAAGAGGGCGGCGTCTGTAAAGTGAAGATCGATGCCGTGGACGGTAACGATCCTCTGTTTAAAGTGAAAAACGGCGAAAACGCGCTGGCCTTCTACAGCCGTTACTATCAGCCAATTCCGCTGGTGCTCCGTGGTTACGGCGCCGGTAATGATGTGACCGCGGCGGGCGTGTTTGCCGATCTGTTACGCACTCTGTCGTGGAAGTTGGGAGTTTAAACATGGTTAAGATTCATGCCCCCGCCTCAATTGGCAACGTCAGCGTCGGCTTCGACGTGCTGGGGGCGGCGGTATCGCCGATTGACGGCACGCTGCTGGGCGACTGCGTCAGCGTGGAAGCGGCTGACGAGTTCAGCCTGCGGAATGAAGGCAGCTTTGTCAGCAAACTGCCCGCCGACCCGAAAGACAACATCGTGTATCAGTGCTGGGACCGCTTCTGTGAAGCGATCGGCAAACGCGTACCGGTGGCGATGACGCTGGAAAAAAATATGCCGATTGGCTCCGGACTCGGTTCCAGCGCCTGTTCGGTCGTTGCCGGCCTGATGGCCATGAACGAATTCTGCGGTAAGCCGCTGAATGATACCGAGCTGCTGGCGCTGATGGGCGAGCTGGAAGGGCGCATTTCCGGCAGCGTGCACTACGACAACGTGGCGCCGTGCTTCCTGGGCGGTATGCAGCTGATGCTGGAAGAAAACGGCATTATCAGCCAGGCCGTGCCAGGCTTTGATGACTGGCTGTGGGTGATGGCCTATCCGGGGATTAAAGTCTCTACCGCCGAGGCGCGGGCGATTTTGCCGGCGCAGTACCGCAAAGAGGATATTATTCGCCACGGCCGCTACCTCGGCGGCTTTATTCACGCCTGCCACACGCAGCAGCCGGAACTGGCCGCGAAGCTGATGCAGGACGTAATTGCTGAACCTTACCGTACCCGACTGCTGCCCGGCTTTGCCGAAGCGCGCGAGGCGGCGGCCGATATCGGCGCGCTGGCCTGCGGTATCTCGGGTTCAGGGCCGACGCTGTTTGCCGTATGCAATCAGCTGGATACGGCACAGCGGATGGCGGACTGGCTTCGCCAGAACTATCTGCAAAATGATGAAGGCTTCGTTCATATTTGTCGTTTAGATACGGCAGGCGCACGTAAACTGGGATAACGCATGAAACTGTACAATCTTAAGGATCACAACGAGCAGGTTAGCTTCGCCCAGGCGGTGAAGCAGGGGCTGGGTTCACAGCAGGGCCTGTTCTTTCCGCTGGAATTACCCGAATTCGAACTGACCGATATTGATGCGCTGCTGGAGGAGGACTTCGTCACTCGCAGCAGCAAAATCCTGTCGGCGTTTATCGGTGATGAAATTCCAAAAGAGCAGCTGCTGGCACGTCTGAAAACCGCCTTTACCTTCCCGGCTCCGGTCGCCAGCGTAACGGACGATATCGCCGCTCTGGAACTGTTCCACGGCCCGACGCTGGCCTTTAAGGACTTCGGCGGCCGCTTTATGGCGCAGATGCTCTCTTACGTCAGCGGGTCGGATGAAAAAATTACCATTCTGACCGCCACCTCCGGCGACACCGGTGCCGCCGTGGCGCATGCCTTCTACGGTATGGAAAACGTGCGCGTCGTGATCCTTTACCCGCAGGGTAAAATCAGCCCGCTGCAGGAAAAACTGTTCTGTACGCTGGGCGGTAATATCCAGACTATCGCCATCGACGGTGACTTCGATGCCTGTCAGGCGCTGGTTAAGCAGGCGTTTGACGATGAAGAGCTGAAGAAGGCGATTGGCCTGAATTCGGCTAACTCGATCAACATCAGCCGCCTGCTGGCGCAGATCTGCTACTACTTTGAAGCCGTCGCTCAGCTGCCGCAGGAAAAACGCAATCAGCTGGTGATTTCGGTGCCAAGCGGTAACTTCGGCGACCTGACCGCGGGCCTGCTGGCGAAATCACTGGGCCTGCCGGTGAAGCGTTTTATCGCTGCCACCAATGCCAACGATACCGTGCCGCGCTTCCTGGCCGACGGCAAGTGGACGCCAAACGTCACCGTTGCCACGCTGTCCAACGCGATGGATGTGTCGCAGCCTAACAACTGGCCGCGTGTGGAAGAGATCTTCCGCCGTAAAACCTGGCGTCTGCAGGACCTGGGCTTTGGTGCAGTCAGTGATGAAACCACCAAAGAAACCATGCGCGAGCTGGCCGACCTGGGCTACATCTCTGAACCGCATGCGGCGATTGCCTATCGTCTGCTGCGCGATCAGCTGCAGGAAGGGGAGTTTGGCCTGTTCCTGGGAACGGCGCATCCGGCGAAGTTCATTGAGAGCGTGGAAGCGATCCTCGACCGCAAGCTCCCTCTGCCGGAGGCCCTGGCCGAACGGGCGGATCTGCCGCTGCTGTCGCACAAGATGAAGGCCGAGTTTGCCGACCTGCGTGAGTTCCTGCTGAAGAAATAAGGGATGCAAGGGCGAAGAAGCTTCGCCCTGCTCCCGCGCGGATTAACCGCTCACTGACGGTTAATCCGCGCGGAAATGGAGAGGGGTTCTCCTTCTCCATTTAGTTTGTTCAGGCAACTTCCCGCCGCTTAAACACCAGCTCATTTCCCTTGCTGCCGTCGGCATCATACGCGTATCCATCGACATCAAACTTCTTCAGCTGATCCGGCTGCGTCAGGCGGTTCTGGATAATGTAGCGGCTCATCAGACCCCGCGCTTTTTTGGCGTAGAAGCTGATCACCTTAAACTTGCCGTTCTTCTCATCGAGGAACACCGGCTTGATAATTTCACCGTTCAGCTGCTTAGGTTTGACCGACTTGAAGTATTCATCGGAAGCGAGATTCACCAGTACCTTATCACCCTGGGCGGCCAGCGCGTCATTCAGCGCCAGAGTCAGCCTGTCGCCCCAGAAGCTGTAGAGATCTTTCCCCGCCGGATTATCCAGTTTGATACCCATCTCCAGCCGGTACGGCATCATCAGATCCAGCGGGCGCAGCAGGCCGTAAAGGCCGGAGAGCATGCGCAAATGCTGCTGGGCATAGTCGAAATCATCTTCGCTGAAGCTTTCCGCCTGCAGGCCGGTATAGACATCGCCTTTAAACGCCAGGATCGCCTGACGGGCGTTATCCGGGGTGAATTTCGGCTGCCAGTCATTGAATCGCTCCGCGTTGAGCACCGCCAGCTTGTCGCTGATATGCATCAGCGAACCGATCTGCGACGGCGAGAGCTGGCGCGCCACGGCGATCAGTTTTTGTGATTCCTTCAGCAGTTCGGGCTGGGTAAAACGGCGGGTGGCCAGCGGGCTTTCATAGTCCAGCGTTTTTGCGGGGGAAATAACCATCAACATGATCGGGGTGTCCTTGTGCATGCGAAAAATTGCCAGAGCATACTGTAGCAAAAAAGCGTTAACAGAGGACAAATCGCTGTCATTGGCGGATCTGTTGATTCATCGTAAAGAAACCGAAAAAGCACGTTTGTGCAGCGTATTTATCCCCCTGTGGCACGGGGTTTTATGGTTGTTGCAAGGTCGGGTACGCGTGCTATCATCCGGGGCAGACATTTTCAACACCCTGACAAATCAACCTTGTTTCAACCTTGATGAGAATGACAACTATGACGGACAAATTATCCTCCCTGCGTCAGATCACTACCGTTGTTGCTGATACCGGCGACATCGCAGCGATGAAACTCTACAAACCGCAGGATGCCACCACCAACCCTTCTCTGATCCTCAGCGCAGCCCAGATCCCAGAATACCGTAAGCTCATTGATGAAGCCGTGACCTGGGCGCGCGAGCAGAGCAGCGATAAAGAAGCACAGGTTTCTTTCGCTGCGGACAAGCTGGCCGTGAACATCGGTCTGGAGATCCTGAAGCTGGTTCCGGGCCGTATCTCTACCGAAGTGGATGCACGTCTGTCTTATGACACCGAAGGCAGCATCGCTAAAGCGCGTAGCCTGATCAAACTGTACAACGATGCCGGCATCAGCAACGACCGCATCCTGATTAAACTGGCGTCTACCTGGCAGGGCATCCGTGCTGCCGAGCAGCTGGAAAAAGAAGGCATCAACTGTAACCTGACCCTGCTGTTCTCCTTCGCCCAGGCGCGTGCCTGTGCCGAAGCGGGCGTGTACCTGATCTCGCCATTCGTTGGCCGCATTCTCGACTGGTACAAAGCCAATACCGATAAGAAAGAGTACGCGCCAGCTGAAGATCCAGGCGTTGTTTCCGTGACTGAAATCTACGAATACTACAAACAGCACGGTTACGAAACCGTGGTGATGGGCGCAAGCTTCCGTAACGTGGGCGAAATCATTGAACTGGCCGGCTGTGACCGTCTGACCATCTCTCCGGGCCTGCTGAAAGAGCTGGCTGAGACTGAAGGCAGCATCGAGCGCAAACTGTCTTACACCGGTGAAGTGAAAGCACGTCCGGCGAAAATGACCGAGTCTGAGTTCCTGTGGCAGCACAACCAGGACCCAATGGCGGTTCAGAAACTGGCTGAAGGCATCCGTAACTTTGCCGTTGACCAGGGCAAACTGGATAAAATGATTGCCGATCTGCTGTAATGGCTCACCGTGGCCGGTTATCCGGCCACGGTATCCAGCGAAAGAAACTGCATCAACCCACCGCTGTCTGAATCACCTTCCTTGACCCTCTGCCTGCATCTTGAATTATTTTCAGTATATAATCCCCCTTATTCCCCCTCATGCAGAAACTAAGACGATATGAATACGCTACGCATAGGATTAATTTCCGTTTCCGATCGCGCCGCGAACGGCATCTATCAGGATCAGGGGCTGCCTGCGCTGGAAGCCTGGCTTACCGAGGCTCTGTCGACGCCGTTCAAAATTGAGAAACGCCTGGTGCCCGATGAGCAGTCGATGATTGAACAGACGATTTGTGAACTGGTCGATGAGCTGTTTTGCCACCTGGTGCTGACCACCGGCGGCACCGGCCCTGCGCGCCGCGATGTAACGCCCGATGCCACCCTGGCGATCGCCGATCGTGACATGCCCGGCTTTGGCGAGCAGATGCGCCAGATTAGCCTGAACTTCGTTCCGACGGCGATCCTCTCCCGCCAGGTGGGGGTGATCCGCAAACAGTCGCTGATAATCAATCTTCCGGGGCAGCCTAAGTCGATCAAAGAGACGCTGGAAGGCCTGAAGGATGAGCAGGGGAATACCGTGGTGCACGGCATCTTTGCCAGCGTGCCCTACTGCATTCAGCTGTTAGACGGGCCGTATATTGAAACCCACCCGCAGGTGGTAGCAGCATTTAGGCCGAAAAGCGCCCGGCGCGAAACAAACAGCTAAAAAACAGGATTCTCAGGCATAAGATCCAGTGTCGTCTGGTGTGGAAAATAATTGACGTTATAGTAAGCATAGCTTTACAAGGTGAATTATTTTTCTTCTCTCTGACTATGGATTTACCAGAAGAATCATGGAACAAGAACACGCACGGCCTCTGAACCGACAGGATTACAAAACCCTGGCTCTGGCGGCGCTCGGTGGCGCGCTGGAATTCTACGACTTTATTATCTTCGTCTTTTTCGCCGCCGTGATCGGCGAGCTGTTTTTCCCTGCCGATATCCCTGAATGGCTGCGTCAGCTGCAGACGTTCGCCATTTTTGCCGCGGGTTACCTTGCCCGCCCGTTGGGTGGCCTGATCATGGCGCACTTTGGCGACAGCAAAGGGCGCAAGAAAATGTTCAGCCTGAGCATTCTGCTGATGGCCCTGCCCACGCTGGCGATGGGGCTGCTGCCGACCTATGCCACGCTGGGTATCGCTGCACCCATTCTGCTGCTGCTGCTCCGGGTATTGCAGGGCGCGGCCATCGGTGGCGAAGTGCCCGGCGCCTGGGTTTTCGTGGCCGAACACGTGCCGCAAAAGCGTGTGGGTTTTGCCTGCGGTACGCTGACGGCCGGTCTGACCTTTGGCATTCTGCTCGGCTCACTGGTCGCCACGCTGATTAATACCAGCATGACGCCTCAGACTATTGCTGAGACCGGCTGGCGTATTCCGTTCCTGCTGGGAGGGGCATTCGGCCTGCTGGCCATGTACCTGCGCCGCTGGCTGCACGAAACGCCGGTGTTCACCCAGATGCAGCAGCGCAAGGCCTTATCGGATGAGCTGCCGCTGAAGACGGTCATTGCCCATCATCGCCAGAGCGTGGTGGTGTCGATGCTGCTGACCTGGCTGCTCTCCGCCTGCATTGTGGTGGTGCTGCTGATGGCGCCGGTGCTGCTGCAAAAACTCCACGGCCTGCCCGCCGCGCTGACCCTGAAAGCGAACAGCCTGGCTACGGTGATGCTGATATTTGGCTGTATTATTGCCGGGGCGCTGGTCGATCGTATTGGCGCGGCGACCACGCTGATTGTCGGCAGCCTGCTGCTGGCCGTAACCAGCTGGACCTTCTTCACCGTGGCGGCGGAGCATCCGGCCTGGCTGTTCAGCGCCTATGCGCTGGCCGGTTTGTGCGTTGGCGTGGTGGGCGTGGTGCCTTTCGTCATGGTCTCTGCGTTTCCGCCCGCGGTGCGTTTTACCGGTATCTCCTTCTCTTACAATCTCTCGTATGCCATTTTCGGCGGCCTGACGCCCATCATGGTGACGCTGCTGATGAAGCTGACGCCGATGGCGCCGGCTTACTACGTTCTTGGCCTTGCCGGCGTCGGCGTGCTGGTCGGTTTCTGGCTCCGGCGCGCGTCCGCACAGCGCGTTCTGCTGCAGCAGGTGAGCGTGCAGTAACCGCTTTTTTACCGTGGTTAATACGGACCGGCCGCCGCCGGTCCGTTTTTTTTTAAAAAAAACGAATTTTTTTTCCTCCTGCCCCTTGATGCGGCGCCTGGCGGCCCCATCTTAATTGGCATCCGAGGCTACGGACCTGGAAAAAAAGAGCGGGTTGAGCAGTTGAAACTGTGAAAAATGCCCGCATTTAAGGTTCATAACCTGATTTGAAATGAATTTAAGTGGGAGACGTTTAGATGGGTAAGATTATTGGTATTGACCTGGGTACGACTAACTCTTGTGTAGCTATCATGGATGGCGGCAAGGCACGCGTACTGGAGAATGCGGAAGGCGATCGCACCACGCCATCCATCATTGCCTACACTCAGGACGGCGAAACGCTGGTGGGTCAGCCTGCTAAACGTCAGGCCGTGACTAACCCGCAGAACACCCTGTTTGCGATTAAGCGCCTGATTGGCCGTCGCTTCCAGGACGAAGAAGTACAGCGTGATATTAAAATCATGCCGTTCAAAATCGTTGGCGCTGACAACGGTGACGCATGGCTGGACGTGAAAGGCCAGCGCGTAGCACCTCCGCAGATTTCTGCAGAAGTGCTGAAAAAAATGAAGAAAACGGCGGAAGATTATCTGGGTGAGCCAGTGACCGAAGCGGTAATTACCGTACCGGCTTACTTCAACGATGCACAGCGTCAGGCAACTAAAGATGCGGGCCGTATCGCCGGTCTGGAAGTCAAACGTATCATCAACGAACCGACCGCAGCCGCACTGGCCTACGGTCTGGATAAAGGCCAGGGCAACCGCACTATCGCGGTATACGACCTGGGTGGTGGTACCTTCGATATCTCAATTATCGAAATCGATGAAGTTGACGGCGAAAAAACCTTCGAAGTGCTGGCAACCAACGGTGATACTCACCTGGGTGGTGAAGACTTCGACAGCCGTATGATCAACTACCTGGTGGCTGAATTTAAGAAAGATTCAGGTATCGATCTGCACAACGATCCGCTGGCGATGCAGCGTCTGAAAGAAGCCGCTGAAAAAGCGAAGATCGAACTGTCTTCTGCGCAGCAGACCGACGTGAACCTGCCGTACATCACGGCGGATGCGACCGGTCCTAAGCACCTGAACATCAAAGTGACCCGTGCAAAACTGGAATCACTGGTAGAAGACCTGGTTGCTCGCTCTATTGAGCCGCTGAAAGTTGCGCTGCAGGATGCTGGCCTGTCCGTGTCTGATATCAACGACGTTATCCTCGTCGGTGGCCAGACGCGTATGCCAATGGTTCAGGCCAAAGTGGCTGAGTTCTTTGGTAAAGAGCCGCGTAAAGACGTTAACCCGGACGAAGCCGTTGCCGTGGGCGCAGCCGTACAGGGTGGCGTTCTGGCGGGTGAAGTGAAAGACGTTCTGCTGCTGGACGTTACCCCACTGTCACTGGGTATCGAAACCATGGGCGGCGTGATGACTTCGCTGATTACCAAGAACACTACGATCCCAACCAAGCACAGCCAGGTGTTCTCTACTGCAGAAGATAACCAGTCTGCCGTAACCATCCACGTTGTGCAGGGTGAGCGTAAACGCGCTGCGGATAACAAGTCACTGGGCCAGTTCAACCTTGACGGTATCCAGTCAGCACCGCGCGGTATGCCGCAGATCGAAGTGACCTTCGACATCGACGCCGACGGTATTCTGCACGTATCCGCTAAAGATAAAAACAGCGGTAAAGAGCAGAAGATCACCATTAAGGCCTCTTCTGGTCTGAACGATGAAGAGATCGAAAAAATGGTGCGCGATGCGGAAGCTAATGCCGAATCTGACCGCAAGTTTGAAGAGCTGGTGCAGACCCGTAACCAGGGTGACCAGGTTGCGCACAGCACCCGCAAACAGCTGACCGATGCCGGTGACCAACTGCCAGCAGACGTGAAAGCGCCAATCGAAGCGGCTCTGGCCGAGCTGGATACTGCGCTGAAAGGCGAAGACAAAGCTGAGATTGAAGCGAAGATCCAGGCTCTGATGGAAGTGTCCGGCAAGCTGATGGAATTTGCTCAGCAGCAGCAGGCCGCTGGCGGCGCAGCAGAAGCCGCCGAAGGTAAGAAAGATGACGACGTCGTTGACGCCGAATTCGAAGAAGTTAAAGACAAGAAATAATCGCCCTTGAGCGGGCATGATGCTCCCCGGTGGAGCATCGTATTAACCAGCACGGGCGTGGAGATTTCTCCCCGCCCGTGCACGCATGTTAAGGGTAGGATCAATAACAATGGCGAAGAAAGACTATTACGAGATTTTAGGCGTTTCCAAATCAGCGGAAGAGCGTGAAATCAAAAAGGCTTATAAACGTCTTGCGATGAAGTTCCACCCCGACCGCAACCAGGGCGATAAAGAAGCCGAAGAGAAATTCAAAGAGATCAAAGAAGCGTACGAAATTCTGACCGATGAGCAGAAACGTGCGGCTTACGATCAGTACGGCCATGCCGCCTTTGAACAGGGCGGAATGGGCGGCGGCGGCGGTGGTTTCGGCGGTGGCGGTGCAGATTTTAGCGATATCTTTGGCGACGTATTCGGCGATATTTTCGGCGGAGGCCGCCGTCAACAGCGCGCCGCACGCGGTGCTGATTTACGCTACAACATGGAACTGACGCTGGAAGAAGCGGTACGCGGCGTGACCAAAGAGATCCGCATTCCAACGCTGGAAGAGTGTGAAGTGTGCCACGGCAGCGGAGCCAAAGCGGGGACCAAGCCGCAGACCTGTTCAACCTGTCACGGTGCCGGCCAGGTGCAGATGCGCCAGGGCTTCTTTACCGTTCAGCAGGCGTGTCCGACCTGTCACGGTCGCGGTTCCGTGATCAAAGATCCGTGCAACGCCTGTCACGGCCACGGACGCGTAGAGAAGTCTAAAACGCTGTCGGTGAAAATTCCGGCGGGCGTGGATACCGGCGATCGCATCCGTCTGAGCGGCGAAGGTGAAGCGGGCGAGCACGGTGCGCCGTCTGGCGATCTGTACGTTCAGGTTCAGGTGAAAAAACACCGTATCTTCGAGCGTGAAGAGAATAACCTGTACTGCGAAGTGCCGATTAACTTTGCGATGGCAGCCCTGGGCGGTGAGATTGAAGTGCCCACCCTGGATGGCCGCGTGAAGCTGAAAGTGCCTGCGGAAACCCAGACCGGCAAGCTGTTCCGCATGCGCGGTAAAGGTGTGAAATCCGTGCGCGGCGGCGCGCAGGGTGACCTGCTGTGCCGCGTGGTGGTGGAAACCCCGGTCAGCCTCAACGACAAGCAGAAAGCGCTGCTGCGCGAGCTTGAAGAGAGCTTTGGTGGCCCGAGCGGCGATCAGAACAGTCCGCGTTCAAAGAGCTTCTTTGACGGCGTGAAAAAGTTCTTTGACGATCTGACGCGCTAATCTGTTTTACTCTTTACGCGCAGTATTCGATGGGCGGTCTCAACAGGGCCGCCCATTTTCTTTAATTCGGAAATTCCGATCCTTTAACCATTTATAATCTGTTTTTTACGAAGAGTTAAAGCGAGTATGCTGTGGCTATCTTTAAGCCTAAACTCGAATTAATGGAATCTTCGATGAAAACAGCTCTTAAGCGTCTGCTTAACAATGACGCCACCGGCGGTGTGGTACTGATCCTGGCCGCGGCTGTCGCTATGTTTCTGGCGAACAACAGCGCGACGCAGCAGGACTATCAGGCGCTGCTGGCAATGCCGGTGCAGTTCCGTTTTGGTGAACTTGAAATCAACAAAGATCTCCTGTTGTGGATTAATGACGCACTGATGGCGCTGTTCTTCCTGTTGATTGGTCTTGAGGTCAAACGCGAACTGGTCATGGGGTCGCTGAACAGTCGCGAGCGGGCGATGTTCCCGCTGATCGCCGCGCTGGGCGGGATGCTGGCTCCGGCACTGATCTTTACCGCCTTTAACCATAACGATCCCCTGGCGATCCACGGCTGGGCGATCCCCACCGCCACGGACATCGCTTTTGCGCTGGGGATCCTCGCGCTGCTGGGCAGCCGGGTTCCGGTGCAGTTAAAAATGTTCCTGATGGCGCTGGCGGTGATTGACGACCTCGGTGCGATTGTCATTATCGCCTTCTTCTACACCAGCGACCTTTCGCTGGTTTCGCTGAGCGTGGCGGCGGCCTCCGTTCTGGCGCTGGCGCTGCTGAATCTGTGCGGGGTGCGTAAAACCTCGCTGTACCTGCTGGTTGGGGTGGTGCTGTGGGTGGCGGTACTCAAGTCCGGCGTTCACGCCACGCTGGCCGGGGTCATCGTCGGCTTCTTTATCCCGCTGAAGGGAAAGGGAGAGGTTTCACCGTCGATTGATTTGGCGCACGGATTACAGCCGTGGGTAAGCTGGATCATCCTGCCGCTGTTTGCCTTTGCCAATGCCGGCGTGTCGCTGAGCGGCGTCTCGCTTGACGGCCTGTACTCCGCCGTGCCGCTTGGCATTATCCTCGGCCTGTTCATTGGCAAGCCGCTGGGCATTACGCTGATCTGCTGGCTGGCGGTGAAGCTGAAAATTGCCGCTCTGCCCGAGCGGACCAAAATGGTCGATATCGCCGCCGTTGGCGTGCTGTGCGGGATTGGCTTTACCATGTCTATCTTCATCGCCTCGCTGGCCTTTGATGCGCAGCATGAAGAGATGGTGACGCTGGCTAAGCTGGGCATTTTAACCGGTTCGGTGGTTTCCGCCGTGGTGGGCTATCTGCTGCTGCGGGCGAAGCTCCGGTAGCCTGTGCGGGGGATGAGATGTCGCAGATGAACTTTAACCACCTCTATTACTTCTGGCAGGTCTGTAAAACCGGCTCGGTGGTTAAAGCTGCCGAGGTACTCAACCTCACGCCGCAGACCATTACCGGCCAGCTGAAGGCGCTGGAAGAGCGCCTGCAGGGGCGACTGTTCAAGCGGCAGGGGCGGGGGCTGGTGCCCTCGGAGCTGGGACAGCTGGTTTTTCGCTATGCCGACCGCATGTTTACCCTCAGCCAGGAGATGCTGGATATCGTTAACTACCGCAAGGAAGCGAGCCTGCTGTTTGACGTTGGCGTGGCCGATGCGCTGTCCAAAAAGCTGGTCAGCCAGATTCTGGCCACCGCCGTACAGGAAGCAGAGCCTATCCACCTGCGCTGCTTTGAATCGACTCATGAGCTGCTGCTGGAGCAGCTCAGCGAGCACAAGCTGGATATGATCCTCTCGGACTGCCCGGTGGATTCTTCGCAGCAGGCGGGGCTGTTTTCCGTCAAGCTGGGCGAATGCGGCGTCAGCTTCTGGTGCCACGATGCGCTACCCGAGAGCGCGTTTCCGGCCTGCCTGACCGCAAATAATTTGCTGGTTCCCGGCAGGCGTTCGATGCTGGGGCGCCGGCTGCTGAACTGGTTCCAGTCGCAAAATCTGGACGTGACCATTCTCGGTGAGTTCGATGATGCGGCGCTGATGAAGGCATTTGGAGCCGCGAATCGGGCTATTTTTGTGGCGCCAACGCTGTACGGTAAGGAGAGCTATTACGATGAAGGGATTGTCGAACTGGGAAGACCGGAAGCGGTGGTGGAGGAGTATCACGTGATTTTTGCCGAGCGTATGATCCAGCATCCGGCGGTGCAGCGTATCTGCAATAAGGATTTCAGCGCGCTGTTTGCCGTTTAACAGGCATAAAAAAACCGCCGTAAGGCGGTCTTTTTAACGCGGATCAACAAGCAGGCATTACGCCAGGTTGCCGATCTGTGCAGCCAGGTTTGCTTTATGACGAGCAGCCTTGTTTTTGTGGATCAGGCCTTTAGCTGCCTGGCGGTCCACGATAGGTTGCATTTCATTGAATGCAGCCTGTGCAGCTGCTTTATCGCCAGTAGCGATAGCTGCGTATACTTTCTTAACAAAGGTACGCATCATTGAACGACGGCTAGCGTTGTGCTTACGACGCTTCTCAGACGTTACGGCGCGTTTCTTAGCTGATTTGATATTAGCCAAGGTCCAACTCCCAAATAGTTCTATGAGGACAATTCAAAGGCCGAGGAATATGCCCTTTTCGCCTTCGGTTGTCAATGGATTTGTGCAAATAAGCGCCGATGAAACATTGGCACTTGGTTACGTTTCGATGGCGCAAGATTCTACCAGCATAAGCCCGGCGAATACAGCTTATTCACAAGAAAAAATATAATCCCATGGCCAGCGAGTACCATACAGAATGAAATGGCAGTAAGAAAGCGCGAAAGCCCGCAATCGCGGGTTAACCTTCATCGCTGTACAAGGTATAATCCGCCGATTTCCACAAATTTGAGCCAGCCATGAAGTTTATCCGCGGTATACATAACCTGAGAGAGCAGCATCGCGGCTGCGTACTGGCTATCGGTAATTTCGATGGCGTACACCGCGGTCACCAGGCGCTGCTGGCGCGCCTGTGCGAAGAAGGGCGACAGCGCAATCTGCCGGTGATGGTGATGCTGTTTGAACCCCAGCCGCTGGAGCTTTTTGCGGCTGACGGTGCCCCGGCACGGCTGACCCGCCTGCGTGAAAAAGTGCGTTACCTTGCGCAGGCCGGTATTGATAACGTGCTGTGCGTGCGCTTCGATCGGCGTTTTGCTGCCCATACGGCGCAAAGTTTTATCGCCGATCTGCTGGTCGGCAAGCTCGGCGTACAGTTCCTCGTTGTCGGCGATGATTTCCGCTTTGGCGCTGGTCGCCAGGGCGATTTCCTGTTATTACAGAAGGCTGGCGTCGAATACGGTTTCGATGTCATCAGCACCCAGACATTTTGCGATAATGGCAAACGCATCAGCAGTACGGCGGTACGCCAGGCGCTGGCAGACGATGACCTGGCGCAGGCAGCCGTTTTGCTGGGGCATCCCTTCAGCATTTCCGGTCGCGTGGTCCACGGTGATGCGCTGGGCCGGACTATTGGCTTCCCCACCGCTAACCTGCCGCTTAAGCGCACCGTTTCCCCGGTAAAAGGGGTGTACGCCGTTGAGGTGCTGGGCCTTGGGGAACATCCACTGCCGGGCGTGGCCAATATTGGCACCCGTCCGACGGTTGCCGGGCTGCGTCAGCAGCTGGAAGTGCACCTGCTGGATGTCGCTATCGACCTTTACGGGCGCCATATTGACGTGGTGCTGCGTAAAAAAATTCGCAACGAGCAGCGCTTTGCCTCGCTCGATGCACTGAAAGAGCAAATTGCTAAAGATGTGGTGACTGCCCGCGACTTTTTCGGGCTGAAGACACCGGTTTAAACAGAACTGAAGCGAAATACGGAATCGAGAATCTGATGAGTGACTATAAATCAACCCTGAATTTGCCGGAAACGGGGTTCCCGATGCGTGGCGATCTGGCCAAACGCGAACCGGGAATGCTGCAACGTTGGTATGATGACAACCTGTACGGCATCATCCGCGAAGCCAAAAAAGGGAAAAAAACCTTTATCCTTCATGATGGCCCTCCTTATGCGAACGGCAGCATTCATATTGGTCACTCAGTTAACAAGATTCTGAAAGATATTATCGTTAAGTCGAAAGGCATGGCGGGTTACGATTCGCCGTACGTACCGGGCTGGGACTGCCACGGTCTGCCTATCGAGCACAAAGTTGAGCAGATGATCGGCAAGCCGGGCGAGAAAGTCACCCCGGCCGAGTTCCGTGCTGCCTGCCGCAAATACGCGGCCGAGCAGGTGGAAGGGCAGAAAGCCGACTTCATCCGCCTTGGCGTGCTGGGCGACTGGGATCGCCCGTACCTGACGATGAACTTCAAAACCGAAGCCAACATCATCCGCGCGCTGGGTAAAATCATCGGCAACGGCCACCTGCACAAAGGCGCGAAGCCGGTGCACTGGTGCCTTGACTGCCGCTCTGCGCTGGCGGAAGCCGAAGTTGAGTACTACGACAAAACCTCGCCATCCATCGACGTGATGTTTAACGCCCTGGATGCCGACGCCGTGCGCGCGAAGTTCGGCGTTGCCGCTTCAGAAGGCCCGGTTTCGCTGGTTATCTGGACCACCACCCCGTGGACCATGCCGGCTAACCGCGGTATCTCCCTGCATCCGGAATTCGAGTACCAGATGGTGCAGATCGAAGGCCGCAGCCTGATCCTGGCGAAAGAGCTGGTGGAAAGCGTGATGAAACGCGCGGGCGTTGCAGAGTGGACCGTGCTGGGCGAGTGCAAGGGTGAGGCGCTGGAACTTCAGCTGTTCCAGCATCCGTTCCT
Organism: Erwinia sp. SLM-02; assembly: GCF_037450285.1. Taxonomy (NCBI): domain Bacteria; kingdom Pseudomonadati; phylum Pseudomonadota; class Gammaproteobacteria; order Enterobacterales; family Erwiniaceae; genus Erwinia; species Erwinia sp. SLM-02. The sequence continues at coordinate 340,428 of NZ_JAQISN010000003.1, forward strand.
TGAGCAGATCCAGTCGAAAGTCGTGCTGGGTGAACACGTTACGCTGGAAGCCGGTACCGGTGCTGTCCATACCGCGCCGGGCCACGGCCCGGATGACTATGTTATCGGTCAGAAATACGGTCTGGAAACCGCTAACCCGGTAGGCCCGGACGGCACCTATCTGCCGGGTACCTATCCGACGCTGGACGGTGTTAACGTCTTTAAAGCCAACGATATGATCGTTGAGCTGCTGAAAGAGAAAGGTGCTCTGCTGCACGTTGAAAAACTGCACCACAGCTACCCGCACTGCTGGCGTCACAAAACGCCGATCATCTTCCGTGCGACCCCGCAGTGGTTTATCAGCATGGATCAGAAAGGCCTGCGCGCGCAGTCGCTGAAAGAGATCAAAGGCGTGCAGTGGATCCCGGACTGGGGCCAGGCGCGTATTGAAGCAATGGTCGCGAACCGCCCTGACTGGTGTATCTCACGTCAGCGTACCTGGGGCGTGCCGATGGCGCTGTTCGTGCATAAAGACACCGAACAGCTGCATCCAGACAGCCTGGCGCTGATGGAAAAAGTGGCGCTGCGCGTAGAGGAAGAAGGTATCCAGGCGTGGTGGGATCTTGACCCGCGTGACCTGATGGGCGATGACGCCGACAACTATGTGAAAGTGCCGGATACGCTGGACGTGTGGTTTGACTCCGGTTCAACCAGCTATTCCGTGGTGGATGCGCGCCCTGAGTTTGGCGGCCATGCACCGGATATGTATCTGGAAGGTTCTGACCAGCACCGCGGCTGGTTTATGTCCTCGCTGATGATTTCTACCGCGATGAAGGGCAAAGCGCCTTACCGTCAGGTACTGACCCACGGTTTCACCGTTGACGGTCAGGGCCGCAAGATGTCCAAATCGCTGGGCAACACGGTATCGCCGCAGGACGTCATGAACAAACTGGGCGCGGATATCCTGCGTCTGTGGGTGGCTTCCACCGACTACTCCGGTGAGATCGCCGTTTCCGACGAAATCCTGAAGCGTTCCGCCGACAGCTATCGCCGTATTCGTAACACCGCGCGCTTCCTGCTGGCTAACCTGGCGGGCTTTAACCCGGAAACCGACCTGGTGAAGCCGGAAGAGATGGTGGTCGTGGATCGCTGGGCCGTAGGCCGTGCGCTGGCAGCGCAGAACGATATCGTTGCCTCTTACGAAGCCTATGATTTCCACGAAGTGGTTCAGCGCCTGATGCAGTTCTGCTCGGTGGAAATGGGGTCCTTCTACCTCGACATCATTAAAGACCGTCAGTACACCGCGAAGGCCGATGGCCTGGCGCGCCGCAGCTGCCAGACCGCGCTGTGGTACATCGCTGAGGCACTGGTGCGCTGGATGGCACCGATCATGTCGTTTACCGCCGATGAGATCTGGGCCTACCTGCCGGGCAAACGCAGCCAGTACGTGTTTACCGAAGAGTGGTTCGATGGCCTGTTCAGCCTGGCGGCGGATGAGTCAATGAACGACGCCTACTGGGCGGACCTGCTGAAAGTGCGTAGCGAAGTGAACAAGGTGCTTGAGCAGGCGCGTGCCGACAAGCGCATTGGTGGTTCACTGGAAGCCAGCGTCACGCTGTATGCCGATGCTGAGCTGGCCGCGAAGCTGAACAGTCTGGGCGAAGAGCTGCGCTTTGTGCTGCTGACCTCCGGCGCTGACGTGGCGGATTACGCCCAGGCGACGAACGATGCCCAGCAGAGCGAAGTTATCAAAGGCCTGAAGATTGCCCTGCATAAAGCAGAAGGTGAGAAGTGCCCGCGTTGCTGGCACTATACCACCGATATCGGCCAGAACGCTGCGCATGCGGACGTTTGTGGTCGCTGTGCCACCAACGTCGCGGGCAGCGGCGAACTGCGTAAGTTTGCATGATGAGCCGGCCCGTTCTTTCTACCGGATTGCGCTGGCTGTGGCTGGTGCTGGTGGTGATTGGCATCGATTTTGCCAGCAAGCAGTGGATTATGAACACGCTGATGCTGCACGAATCGATGCCGGTGATGCCGTTTTTTAACTTCTTTTATGCTCACAACTACGGCGCGGCGTTCAGCTTCCTCGCCGATAAAGGTGGCTGGCAGCGCTGGTTCTTTGCCGGTATTGCTATCGCCATCGTCGTCGTGCTGCTGGTGATGATGTACCGCACCGCGGCGAGCAATAAACTGAATAACATCGCCTATGCGCTGATCGTAGGAGGCGCATTAGGCAACCTGTTCGATCGGGCATATCATGGTTTTGTGGTGGACTTCATCGACTTCTATGTGGGTGACTGGCACTTCGCCACGTTCAATATTGCCGACTGCGCTATCTGTATTGGTGCCGCGCTGGTCGTACTGGAAGGGTTTATCAGCCCGGCCGGTAAACAGGCTAAGAATTAAGGGTAGGGCATGATCGATACTGTAAAGCGCGACAGCTCACTGCTGGTGCATTTCACCTTAAAACTGGCGGACGGTTCTACCGCAGAATCAACGCGTAACAACGGTAAGCCGGCGCTGTTTTGTCTGGGTGACGGCAGCCTGTCCGAGGGGCTGGAAAACCAGCTGATCGGACTGAAGGTGGGTGACAAGCACGCCTTTGCGCTGGAGTCTGAAGACGCTTTCGGCGGCATCAGCCCGGATCTGATCCAGTACTTCTCGCGCCGCGATTTTGTGCAGGCAGGGGAACCGGAGGTCGGCGCTATCATGCTGTTCTCCGGCATGGACGGTAACGAAATGCCCGGCGTGATCCGTGAAGTTTCCGGTGACTCGATCACCGTTGATTTCAATCATCCACTGGCCGGGCAGACTATTCATTTTGACGTAGAAGTGCTGGAGATCGATCCGGTACTGGAGGCGGCGAATGCAGATCCTGTTGGCTAACCCTCGCGGTTTTTGTGCGGGCGTAGATCGCGCTATCAGCATTGTCGAGCGTGCGCTGGAGATGTACGGCGCACCGATTTACGTGCGTCATGAAGTGGTGCACAACCGCTATGTGGTGAACAGCCTGCGCGAGCGTGGTGCGATTTTTATTGAGGAAATCAGTGAGGTGCCGGATGGCTGCATTCTGATTTTCTCCGCCCACGGCGTTTCGCAGGCGGTGCGTGCAGAAGCGAAGGCGCGTGATTTAACCATGCTGTTCGACGCCACCTGTCCGCTGGTGACCAAAGTGCATATGGAAGTGGCGCGTGCCAGCCGTAAGGGCACCGAAGCCATTTTGATTGGTCACGCCGGTCACCCGGAGGTGGAGGGCACCATGGGCCAGTACAATAACCCGAAAGGGGGCATGTACCTGGTTGAGGAGCCGGCCGACGTGTGGAAGCTGCAGGTGAAAGATGAAAATAACCTGAGCTTTATGACGCAGACCACGCTGTCTGTTGATGATACGTATGAAGTGATCGACGCCCTGCGTGCCCGTTTCCCGAAAATCATCGGGCCGCGTAAAGATGATATCTGCTATGCCACCACCAACCGCCAGGAAGCGGTGCGAACGCTGTCGAAGGATGCGGACGTGGTGCTGGTGGTCGGCTCGAAAAACTCGTCCAACTCCAACCGTCTGGCCGAACTGGCGCAGCGTGCCGGTAAGCTGGCGCGGCTGATCGATTCTGCCGATGATATTCAGGAAGAGTGGCTTCAGGGTGCGCGCTGCGTTGGCGTGACCGCGGGGGCTTCTGCACCTGACGTGCTGGTGCAGGAAGTTATCCAGCGGCTGAATCAGCTTGGCGGTGTGGATGCCATTGAGCTGATCGGTCGTGAAGAGAACATCGTGTTTGAAGTGCCGAAAGAGCTGCGCGTTGAGGTTCGGCAGGTCGATTAGTTTGCTGTGATTTCGGTGGCTATCAGATAGGTGGCAGCGAGGACGGGTGGGCTTTGGCCTGGCGGTCCTCGCGCCGGGCTTTGCCCGGTTCCCTCACTGCGTTCGTCAGCCTTTTGGACCGGTGAAGATGGCGCGCCCCTGCGCCAGCTTCACCTCTCGCCAACGTCCTGTTGGCGAGTCCAGCCTTCCTCTCTCCGTTCCGTGCTGCGGATTGCCCTGCCAAAGCCCACCCGTCCTCGCCTCACATTCCGTGTTGCCTGTTGAATACGACCTTATTTGTATTCGTTTCGTTGGATGAAGTCTTCAACGCTGCAGAATTGCGCGTTGAGGTTCGGCAGGTCGATTAGTTCGCTGTGATTTCGATGGCTGTCGGACTGGTGGCTGCGAGGACGGGTTGGCTTTGGCCTGGCGGTCCTCGCGCCGGGCTTCGCCCGGTTCCCTCACTGCGTTCGTCAGCCTTTTGGACCGGTGAAGATGGCGCGTCCCTGCGCCAGCTTCACCTCTCGCCAACGTCCTGTTGGCGAGTCCAGTCTTCCTCTCTCCGCTCCGCGCTGCGGATTGCCCTGCCAAAGCCCGCCCGTCCTCGCCTCACTTTCCGCGTTGCCTGTTGAATACGATCATATATCTGACGTTACCTTTAGACTCGCTACATCCATTGATGAAAGGGTACAGGGCATTCCGCAGCGCTGAGGTGGAGGCAGCAGTCCAGGAGACGGCAACAGGGATAGCCAGAAGCCAGTAAATCTATGAAGCAATAGCCGCATATCTACTCGCTGTATCTGACGCTGTCTTTTAACCGCGACGATATTGATGAAAGGGGGACTGCCTCTGCGGCTGCAGGGCATTCCGCAGCGCTGAGGTGGAGGCAGCAGGCCAGGAGACGGCAACAGGGATGTTGGCGTCAGGAGAAGCTGGTGCAGGGATGCGCCATCTTCTCCGATCCGACAGGCCGGATGCCGTAGCCGAAGGCACCGCAACGCGGCGCGAGAACCGCCCGGAAGCCGCAGAGGCTGTCCCCCCAAGCCAAAGCCATCAGCGACATAAATAACAGCCACGCCATGGTCCAGCCTTCCTCCCAAGCCAAAGCCATCAGCGACAACCTCTGCCCGACCCGTAATAAATCTGTTTTACTGATAATCTGCGCCAGCTGGCGTAAAATTCTAATTATGTGGTTTTAATTGTGGCGCAGAGGTTAACGCGTGGTTAATCTGTATGCGCTTTGCATGCATAGAAATCTGTCAGGAATGAATAATTATGAGTAACGCAGAAATCCGTATCGCCGTGGTGGGAGCCGCAGGGCGTATGGGGCGCCAGCTGATTCAGGCTGCTGTTCAGGCCGATGGCGCTCGCCTGGGGGCCGCCGTGGTGCGTGCCGGATCTTCTCTGGTGGGCAGCGATGCCGGGGAACTGGCCGGCTGTGGCGTACAGGGCGTGAAGATCGGCGACAGCCTGGACGCGGTGGTGAATGACTTCGACGTACTGATCGATTTCACCCGTCCGGAAGCGACGCTGAACTATCTGGAATTTTGCCGTCAGCATAAAAAAGCGATGGTGATTGGCACCACCGGTTTTGATGACGCCGGAAAAGCCGCAATTAAGGCCGCAGCGGAAGATATTGGCATCGTGTTTGCCGCCAACTTCAGCGTCGGTGTGAATCTGGTGCTCAAGCTGCTGGAAAAAGCGGCCAAAGTCATGGGTGAGTACGCGGATATTGAGATTGTCGAAGCCCACCACCGCCATAAAGTGGATGCCCCTTCCGGCACGGCGCTGGCGATGGGTGAAGCCATTGCCGATGCCATGGACTGGGATCTGAATGAGCACGCGGTTTACACCCGTGAAGGGATCACCGGGGAACGTAAGGCGCAGACCATCGGTTTTGCCACCGTTCGCGCGGGCGATATCGTCGGTGAGCATACGGCGATGTTTGCAGATATCGGTGAGCGGGTAGAGATTACCCACAAGGCTTCCAGCCGCATGACCTTTGCTAATGGTGCGGTTAAAGCAGGATTATGGTTGGGTGCGCATAAATCAGGTCTTTTTGATATGAGAAGCGTACTTAATCTTGATGATTTGTAAGCGTTGTAAACCATCGTGATGTGGTTATTTCAATCATAAGGTTATGATTGGCTGGGCAATAATTTTATTGCCCTTTTTATTTTTTAAAAATGAAATCTTATTATCATTTTTCATCCTTAAGACTTATAAGGTTGCCTTTACTCCTCGCAGACTCGCCTTTTTATAAGATTTTTGACCATTTGGTCCACTTTTTCACGTTATGCCATCCGTTTTTATGCATTCACTGGCAGGCAACCGATTTTATTGCCAGGATATGTGGTGTTTTCAGCGTTAATCTTCTTATAAACCAACCAGTGAGTTAAAAAGTGAAGAAAAAGTGCCTCGCAGGGTAGACATTCGCGAGGGCGATCATTAGAATGCGCGCAATTTGCCAAAAACTGAGCAATCAGGCAGTTTTTGCATTGATTCGGCTCTATTACTGAATTAATATGCAGATATTGTGATTGTTTATTCCCTGGAGGATGTTTTGATTAAGTCAGCGCTCTTGGTTCTGGAAGACGGAACCCAATTCCACGGTCGGGCCATCGGGGCAACCGGATCGGCAGTGGGAGAAGTTGTTTTCAACACTTCAATGACCGGTTATCAAGAAATCCTCACTGATCCTTCCTATTCCCGCCAAATCGTTACTCTTACTTATCCCCATATCGGCAATGTCGGCACCAACGCCGCTGACGCAGAATCGACTCAGGTACATGCACAGGGTCTGGTGATCCGTGACCTGCCGCTGATTGCCAGCAACTACCGCAATGAAGAAGGGCTGACCGACTATCTGGTCCGCAACAACATTGTCGCTATTGCCGATATCGATACGCGTAAGCTGACTCGTCTGCTGCGCGAAAAAGGGGCGCAGAACGGCTGCATTATTGCCGGAGATGCACCGGACGCCACCGTGGCGCTGGAAAAAGCGAAAGCGTTCCCTGGCCTGAAAGGCATGGACCTGGCGAAAGAAGTCACCACCCCGGAAGCCTACAGCTGGCAGCAGGGCAGCTGGACGCTGGAAGGCGACCTGCCTGCGGTCAAAGCGGAAGGCGAGCTGCCGTTCCACGTGGTGGCCTACGATTACGGCGTGAAGCGCAATATCCTGCGCATGCTGGTGGATCGCGGCTGCCGCCTGACCGTGGTGCCTGCGCAGACTCCGGCTGAAGACGTACTGAAGCTGAACCCGGACGGCATTTTCCTCTCCAACGGTCCCGGTGACCCGGAGCCGTGCGACTACGCCATCACCGCGATTAAGCGCTTCCTGGAAACCGATATCCCGGTATTTGGCATCTGCCTCGGCCACCAGCTGCTGGCCCTGGCCAGCGGTGCAAAAACCGTCAAGATGAAACTCGGCCACCACGGCGGCAACCACCCGGTGAAAGATCACGATAAAAACACCGTGATGATTACCGCTCAGAACCACGGCTTCGCCGTTGATGACAGCAACCTGCCGGCAAATCTGCGCGTGACTCATACCTCACTGTTTGACCACACGGTCCAGGGTATTCACCGCACGGATAAAGCAGCCTTCAGCTTCCAGGGACACCCTGAAGCCAGCCCGGGCCCGCACGATGCTGCCCCCCTGTTCGATCACTTTATCGAACTGATTGAAGCTTACCGTTCCAGCGCGAAATAAGGTCAGGAGAGAGAGAAATGCCAAAACGTACAGACATAAAAAGTATCCTGATCATTGGCGCAGGTCCTATCGTTATCGGTCAGGCCTGTGAGTTTGACTATTCCGGTGCGCAGGCGTGTAAGGCGCTGCGTGAAGAGGGCTACCGCGTTATCCTGGTGAACTCTAACCCGGCCACCATCATGACCGACCCGGATATGGCCGATGCAACCTACATCGAGCCAATTAACTGGGAAGTGGTGCGCAAAATCATCGAAAAAGAGCGCCCGGATGCGGTACTGCCAACCATGGGCGGCCAGACGGCGCTGAACTGTGCGCTGGAGCTGGAGCGCCGCGGCGTGCTGGAAGAGTTCGGTGTGACCATGATTGGTGCCACCGCCGATGCGATTGATAAAGCAGAAGACCGTCGCCGCTTCGACGTGGCGATGAAAAGCATCGGCCTGGACACCGCGCGTTCCGGTATTGCACATAATATGGAAGAAGCGCTGGCGGTTGCCGCCGACGTGGGCTTCCCGTGCATCATTCGTCCTTCCTTCACCATGGGCGGCACCGGCGGCGGTATCGCCTACAACCGCGAAGAGTTCGAAGAGATCTGCGAACGCGGTCTGGATCTGTCGCCAACCAACGAGCTGCTGATTGATGAGTCGCTGATTGGCTGGAAAGAGTACGAGATGGAAGTGGTACGTGATAAAAACGACAACTGCATCATCGTCTGCTCAATTGAAAACTTCGATGCCATGGGCATCCACACCGGTGACTCCATTACCGTTGCGCCAGCACAGACGCTGACCGACAAAGAGTACCAGATCATGCGTAACGCCTCGCTGGCTGTACTGCGTGAAATCGGCGTGGAAACCGGTGGCTCCAACGTGCAGTTCTCCGTAAACCCGGAAAACGGCCGCCTGATCGTGATTGAGATGAACCCGCGCGTATCACGTTCTTCCGCGCTGGCATCGAAAGCGACCGGCTTCCCGATTGCAAAAATCGCGGCCAAGCTGGCGGTGGGCTTCACCCTTGATGAGCTGACCAACGACATCACAGGCGGTCTGACCCCGGCGTCGTTCGAACCGTCCATCGACTACGTGGTGACCAAGATCCCTCGCTTCAACTTTGAGAAGTTTGCCGGTGCTAACGACCGTCTGACCACGCAGATGAAATCCGTGGGTGAAGTGATGGCGATTGGCCGTACCCTGCAGGAATCCATGCAGAAGGCGCTGCGCGGTCTGGAAGTGGGCGCTAACGGCTTCGACCCGAAAGTTGACCTCAACGATGCGGAAGCGATGACCGTCATTCGCCGCGAGCTGAAAGACGCCGGTTCTGACCGTATCTGGTACATCGCCGACGCCTTCCGCGCCGGAATGACCGTGGAAGACGTGTTTGCACTGACCAACGTGGATCGCTGGTTCCTGGTGCAGATTGAAGAGCTGGTTCAGCTGGAGCAGCAGGTGGCGAAAGTGGGCCTGAACGGCCTGACCTACGACTTCCTGCGCACCCTGAAGCGTAAAGGCTTTGCCGATGCGCGCCTGGCCGACGTTGCCGGTGTGACCGAGTCTGAAATTCGTAAACTGCGCGAGCAGCACAACCTGCACCCGGTGTACAAACGTGTGGATACCTGTGCGGCCGAATTCTCGACCGACACCGCCTACATGTACTCCACCTATGAAGAAGAGTGCGAAGCGAACCCGAATCAGGATCGCGACAAAATCATGGTGCTGGGCGGCGGTCCAAACCGTATCGGGCAGGGTATCGAATTCGACTACTGCTGCGTACACGCCTCGCTGGCACTGCGCGAAGACGGTTTCGAAACCATTATGGTTAACTGTAACCCGGAAACCGTTTCCACCGACTACGACACCTCAGACCGCCTGTACTTCGAACCGGTGACCCTGGAAGACGTGCTGGAAATCGTGCGCATCGAGAAGCCGAAAGGCGTGATCGTGCAGTACGGCGGCCAGACTCCGCTGAAGCTGGCGCGTGCGCTGGAAGCCGCAGGCGTGCCGGTAATCGGCACCAGCCCGGACGCGATTGACCGTGCCGAAGACCGTGAGCGTTTCCAGCAGGCGGTTGACCGCCTGGCGCTGAAGCAGCCGGCTAACGCCACCGTCACCACCATCGAAATGGCGGTAGAGAAAGCGGCAACCATCGGCTATCCGCTGGTGGTGCGTCCTTCCTACGTGCTGGGCGGCCGGGCGATGGAAATCGTTTACGACGAAATCGACCTGAAGCGCTACTTCACCACCGCGGTTTCCGTGTCTAACGACGCGCCGGTGCTGCTGGACCGCTTCCTGGACGACGCGGTAGAAGTGGACGTGGATGCCATCTGCGACGGCGAACAGGTGCTGATTGGCGGCATCATGGAACACATCGAACAGGCTGGCGTGCACTCCGGTGACTCCGCCTGCTCCCTGCCGGCCTATACGCTGAGCAAGGAAATTCAGGATGTGATGCGTCAGCAGGTTGAGAAGCTGGCCTTTGAGCTGGGCGTACGCGGCCTGATGAACGTGCAGTTTGCGGTGAAGGATAACGAAGTTTACCTGATTGAGGTTAACCCACGTGCTGCCCGTACCGTGCCGTTCGTCTCGAAAGCCACCAGCGTGCCGCTGGCGAAAGTGGCCGCACGCGTCATGGCCGGTAAAACGCTGGCAGAGCAGGGCGTGACGGAAGAAATCATCCCGCCGTACTTCTCGGTGAAAGAAGTGGTGCTGCCGTTCAACAAGTTCCAGGGCGTTGACCCTATCCTTGGCCCGGAAATGCGCTCTACCGGTGAAGTGATGGGCGTGGGCCGCACCTTCGCTGAAGCCTTCAGCAAAGCGATGCTGGGCGCGCAGAGCAACATGAAGAAGAGCGGTCGTGCGCTGCTGTCGGTGCGCGAGGGCGATAAGAAACGTATCGTTGAGCTGGCGCGTCGTCTGCTGGACTTCGGCTTTGAGCTGGATGCCACCGAAGGCACCGCCGCGGTGCTGCACGCTGCCGGCATCGACGTGCGCCGCGTTAACAAGGTACACGAAGGTCGTCCGCACATTCAGGACCGCGTGAAGAACGGTGAGTACGTTTACATCGTCAACACCACCGCCGGCCGCCAGGCGATTGAGGACTCCAAGCTGATCCGCCGCAGTGCGCTGCAGTACAAAGTGCACTACGACACGACGCTGAACGGTGCTTTCGCCACGACGAACTCGCTGAACGCCAGCGCGATCGACCAGGTTATCTCGGTGCAGGAAATGCACGCGCAGATTAACGGCTAATCCCGACTGCCGTGACCACAAACCCTCGCCCCGGCGAGGGTTTTTTTTTATCTGCCCGATGATTCTCCTGGAGATGGCGGGTTTTGTGATCTCGTGGGTTGCAACAATCTCCCTGCGTTATAGGATTGCCCGGGTTGGTTAGATTGTCAGGTGCTGAATGAACAGCCTGTTGTATATCAAGAGTAATAGGGAAATTAATAATGAACAAAATCGTCCTGGCGACGTTAATTGCTGCCGTTATGTCTCCACTGGCCCTGGCTGCAAAAGATGTCACCACCAAACCTGATGTTTACTTCCTGAAAGAGTCACAATCCATTGACAGCCTGGCGCTGCTTCCTCCTCCACCTGCGGTGGACAGCATTGAGTTTCTGAATGACAAAACCCAGTACGACGCGGGAAAAATGCTGCGTAACACCCCACGCGGTAAGCAGGCCTGGAAAGATGCGAACGTTGAGGGAGACGGCGTGGCAGAAGCGTTTTCAGACGCATATGGCATGCCCATCAGCAAAGAAAAAACGCCCGAATTAAACCGGCTGGTCAAAAAAATGCGTGAGGATGCGGGCGATCTTGCCACCCGCAGCGCCAAAGAGCACTACATGCGTATCCGTCCGTTCGCCTTTTACCATGAGGCGACCTGCCGCTCAGACGAAGAAGGAAAACTGTCAACCAACGGGTCTTATCCTTCCGGGCATACCACCATCGGCTGGGCTACCGCGCTGGTGCTGTCCGAAATTAACCCTGACCGGCAGGGCCAGATCCTGCAGCGGGGCTATGAGATGGGGCAGAGCCGGGTGATCTGCGGATATCACTGGCAAAGCGATGTGACGGCCGCCCGCGTGGTGGCGTCAGCCATTGTCGCGCGTCTGCATGCGGAACCGGCTTTTGTCAGCCAGCTGCAGAAAGCCAAAGATGAATTCACGCGTCTGCAGGGCAGCACCCACTAATTCACCTCCCCTTTTGCATGCCACCGTTTACCAGCGGCCCCGTCTGTAGGGGCCGCTGCCTGCGCATTCCCTGCGCAACTCACGTGAAATTTGCACTCTTGCCGATCAGAGGATTTTCTTATTCCTCACCTCTTTCCTTATAAATCAGCACGTTAATTTTTGGCATCAAAATTGCCTTATCTGAATCAGGTTGAGTTGTTGGACCAATTTCAGGAGGCAGCATGTCATTACTTCCCGCCGCACTGGCACCGATAGCCGTACAGCACAGCGACGTGCTGGTCCTCGATGCGCTGACGCGCTACGTGGCGCAGTCAGGCATGCAGGTCGGTGAGCGGCTACCGCCGGAGCGTGTGCTGGCAGAGCAGCTTGCCGTCAGCCGCAATACGGTCCGCGAAGCGCTGAAGCGCTGGGAAACGCTGGGCATTATCGTGCGGCGTAAGGGCAGCGGCACTTTTCTGCAGGCCGAGGTCACCAGCAATGACAGTTTCCTTTCGCTGCGCTTTAAAAACGATTCACAAAACATGCTGCACGCGCTGGAGGTCCGTCGAATTATCGAGGCCGAATCCTGCGCGCTGGCGGCGGTGCGCGCCACGGCGGATGACCTGCTGCTGATTGAGCGGCGGCTTCAGGAAATGGAGCGCGTCCATCTGGCGGTCGGGTCCGCCGGCGCGGAGGACTGGCTGTTTCACGCCAGTATTTACCAGGCGGCGCACAACCCGCTGCTATTGCACATGGTGGTGGGGCTGTACGACACCCTGCACGCCTTCTTTGAATCCCCGCCCGAACAGGCGCTGTTCAGCGACTCTTTCCCGCTGCACCGCACGCTGTTTGAGGCCATACAGCAGCGCGATGCCGGTGAGGCAAAGCGCGTCAGCCATCTGATCCTCGACATAACCGAACGTGACATGAAGGACGTGATCCATGCAGCCAGAAAAGCGTAGTGACCAGACCCAGCTCACCCACGATGCCCGCCATGACAAAGGGGCCGTTTCGCCGCCGATTTACCAGTCCTCGCTGTTCAGCTTCAGCGATTACGACAGCATGATTGCCCGCTTTCGCGGCGACAGCGACCAGCCGCTCTATTCCCGTGTTGATAATCCGACGGTGAAAGAACTGCAGGAAAAGGTGGCGAAGCTGGAACAGGGGGAAGCCTGCCTGGCGTTCAGCAGCGGCATGGCGGCGATCAGCAATGCCATTCTCAGCGTGGTTTCACCCGGTGACAAGGTGGTGTGCATCAATCACGTCTACCCGGATACCTACCGTTTTCTGCGCGGCTTCTGCCAGCGTTTTCGTATCCGCAGCGAGTTCGTCGACGGCGAGTCGCTCGAGTCGGTCAAAGCGGCGCTGTCCGGCGCCAAACTGCTGTATCTGGAAAGCCCGAGCAGCTGGGTGATGGGCGAGCAGGATCTGCGATCGCTGGCCGAGCTGGCGCAGTCGATGGGTGTCACCACGATTATCGACAACAGCTGGGCATCGCCGCTGTATCAAAAACCGCTGACGCTGGGCGTGGATATCGTGGTGCATTCCGCCTCGAAATACATCAGCGGCCACAGCGATGTGGTGGCCGGGCTGGTGATTGCCAGCCGCGAGCGCATTACCGCTATCACCAGCGGCGTCAGCCCCTTCCTCGGCGGCAAGCTGTCGGCCAACGAGGCCTGGCTGTTGATCCGCGGCCTGCGCACGCTGCCGCTGCGCATGCGTCAGCACCAGGAGAGCGCGCTGAGTATTGCCCGTCGGCTGCTGGCGCATCCGCAGGTGACCCGTGTTTATCACCCCGGTCTTGAACCTCTGCCTTCCTCCGCCCTCACCGGCTACAGCGGGTTGTTCGCCTTCGAGCTGGATGAATCGGTAGATATTCCCCGCTTCTGCAATGCGCTTGGTCTGTTCCATATGGGCGTGAGCTGGGGCGGTTTTGAAAGCCTGGTGATGCCGGCGATTTCGGTACTTAACCAGGCCGGGGAGTTTAATTCCGCTCGCGATTTTGGCGTATCGCCCCGTGTGGTGCGCGTCTCTGTCGGCCTGGAAGAGACGGAAGAGCTGTGGCTCGACCTGCAGCAGGCGATTGCCGCCGCACGCTAACCCCGCCCGGCGGGACATTTCATCTAACCAGAGGTCATCATCATGCAACATCCTATGCGCGCTTTGTTATGCCAGTGCGTGGTCGCCGCCCTGGGTATGGGGGCCGCGGTCTGCAGCCAGGCCGCCACCAAACTGACGCTGGTGGAGGTGATCACCAGCCCGGCAAGGACCGCCGTTTTGCAGGAGATGCTGACGGACTATAAGAAGCAGCATCCGGGAACGGAAATTGAAGTGATCTCGCTGCCGTGGGGTCAGGCGTTTGAAAAGCTGGGCACCATGCTGCAAAGCGGCCAGGTGCCGGACGTGGTTGAGATGCCAGATACCTGGCAGGGGCTGTACGCCAGTAACAACATGCTGGAAGACCTGGAGCCGCAGTTGAAAAGCTGGTCTGCCACGCCGCAGCTGACCGATAAAGCGCTGGCGATGGCGCGCGCCGCTAACGGTAAAGCGACGATGATCCCTTACGGCTTCTATCTGCGGGCGATGTTCTGGAACAAAAAGCTGTTCCAGCAGGCGGGCCTCAGCGAAGCGCCGAAAACCATGGATGAATTCGTCGCTGACGCGAAGAAAATCAGCGCCCTGGGTAACGGCATCAGCGGCTACTGCATGCGCGGCGGCGTGGGCGGCACCAACGCCTGGATGATGTTTATGGCGGCGATGAACGGATCGCCGGACTTCTTTGATAAGCAGGGCAACAGCACGCTGACCCAGCCCGGTGCGCTCAAGGGGGCACAGCTGCTGGTGGATATGTATCAGAGCGGCGGCGCGCCGAAGGACAGCGTGAACTGGGGCTTTAACGAGATCGTCTCCGGCTTCTACTCCGGAAAATGCGCGATGCTCGACCAGGATCCGGACGCGCTGATCGCCATTAAAAACAGCATGCCGGCCGACGATTTTGCCGTGGCGCCGATGCCGGTTGGCCCGTCGGGCAAAGCTTTCCCGACCATCGGCTATACCGGCTGGTCGGTGTTTAAGCAGGCCAAACAGAAGGATCAGTCCTGGCAGCTGATCCAGTTCCTCAGCAGCGAGTCCAATAACCTCACCTGGTCGAAGTTCGTCGGTACGCTGCCGATCTATAAGGGGGCGGAAAATGACCCTTACTACCACTCTCCTCAGTTTGCCGGCTGGTTTGCCGAGCTGAACAGCCCGAACTACGTGCCGCTGACCATGCCGACGCATCTGAAAGGCTGGGGCTACTTTAACTCGGTGATCGTGAAGGAAAGCTCGCAGGAAACCCTGCTGGATCAGAACGATACGGAATCCATGGTCAGGGACTGGGCGAAGTACCTGACGAAAGAGCAGAAGGCCTGGCTGGCTACGCAATAACAGTGACTCCCGCGCAGGCGGGAGTCTTTACGGAGACGCCCTATGAAGCTTGATACCCCCGCTGGCCGCGTCGCCAGCGCCCCGCGCTTTTCTCGCCTGCGTATGCTGGCCGAGCCGTGGCTCTACCTCAGCCCGACGCTGGTGCTGATCGGACTGTTTATTTTTGTGCCGATGACGATCGGCATTTCCTATGCCTTCCAGAATATACAGCTGCTCAATCCCATGGACAGCGGCTGGGTCGGCCTGGATAACTTCCGCCAGATGTTTGACGATCGGCGCTTCTACAAGGCGCTGGGCCATACCGTGAACTGGACGCTGACCTCGCTGGCGCTGCAGTTTGCCTTAGGGCTGGGGCTGGCGCTGCTGCTGAACCGCGAGTTCCCGCTGCGACGCTGGGCGCAGGCGCTGGTGTTTCTGCCGTGGGCGGTGCCGGCGTTTTTATCCGGCCTGACCTGGTCATGGCTGCTTAACCCGGTGATCGGTATTTTGCCGCACTGGCTGGTGGATCTGCACGTGCTCAGCGAGCCGTACAATATCCTCTCCGATCCGCAGCTGGCGCTGTACGGACCGGTGATCGCCAACGTCTGGTTCGGCATTCCTTTTTTTGCCATCACCCTGCTTGCCGCGCTGCAGTCGATCCCGAAGGATCTGTATGAGGCCGCATCGATGGACGGCGCCAGCGGCTGGCAGCAGTTTAAGCGCGTGACGCTGCCGTTCCTGGCCCCGATGATCGCCATTACCGTGATGCTGCGAACCATCTGGATCGCCAACTTTGCCGATCTGATCGTGGTGATGACCGACGGCGGCCCCGCAGGCTCCACGTCGATCCTTTCCAGCTACATCTTTACCACCGCCTACCGCAGGCTGGACTTCGGCTATGCCTCGGCGATGGCGGTATTCCTGCTGGTGCTGATGACCTGCTACGCGCTGGTGCTGCTGCGCATCCGCCAGCGCCTGTTGAAATAAGGAGGCGACGATGAGTGCGCTGTTACGTTTGATGGGCCATCGTGCCGGTATCCTGTGTTATCTGATCTTTGCGCTGTTTCCCCTGTACTGGGTAATCAAAATTTCACTGACCCCGGACCCCCTGCTGTTCAGCGAGGGCGTCCGGCTGTGGCCTGCGGCGCTGACCCTCGATCACTTTCGGCGCGTGCTGGTGGAGAGTGAGTTCCCGACCTTCTTCACCAACAGCCTGATCGTCTCGTTCGGTACGGCCGCGCTGTCGACGGTGGTGGCGGCGGCGGCAGGGTATGCGTTTTCCCGCTTTGGCTTTCGCGGCAAAACCGTGATGGCCGCGGCGCTGCTGTTTACCCAGATGTTCCCGCTGGTGATGATCCTGGCGCCGATTTATAAGGTGATGGCACCGCTGGGGCTGACCAACAGCCTGCTGGGACTGATCCTGGTTTACAGCGCGTTCAACGTGCCGTTCGCCACGTTTCTGATGCAGTCGTTTTTCGATGCCATTCCGAAAGATCTTGAAGAGTCAGCGATGCTGGAAGGCTGTACCCGTTTTCAGGCGCTGTATCGCGTGCTGATGCCGCTGACTCTGCCGGGGATGGCCGCCACGCTGGGGTTTGTCTTTACCGCCGCCTGGAGCGAGCTGCTGTTCTCACTGATGCTGATTAATAAAAACGAAGTGATGACCTTCCCGGTCGGCCTGCTGAGCTTCGTGTCTAAATTCGCCGTTTCATGGGGAGATATGATGGCCGCCGCGGTGCTGGCGCTGATCCCCGCCTGTCTGTTTTTCGCCTTCATTCAGCGCTACCTGATCCAGGGGCTGACGGCTGGCGCGGTAAAAGGATAATCGTTATGGCTCAAATTTCTCTGTCACAAATCCAGAAGCGCTACGGCAACGTTGAAGTGCTGCGTAATATCGATCTGACCATCGCCGACGGTGAGTTTGTGGTGCTGGTGGGGCCATCGGGCTGCGGTAAATCCACCCTGCTGCGTACCATTGCCGGGCTGGAGCTGGCCAGCAGCGGGGATATCCGCATCGGCAGCCGCCTGATGAATGAGGTGGCACCAAAAGATCGCGATATTTCAATGGTGTTTCAGAGCTATGCGCTCTATCCGCACCTGACCGTGGCGCGCAATATGGGCTTCAGCCTGGAGGTACAAAAGCGCCCTAAGGCGGAAATTGAGGCGGCTGTGCAGCGTGCGGCAGAGATCCTCAGCCTGACGCACCTGCTGGACCGGCGGCCGAAAGAGCTGTCCGGCGGGCAGCGCCAGCGCGTGGCGATGGGGCGGGCTATTGTGCGCCAGCCGCAGGTGTTTCTGTTTGATGAGCCGCTCTCTAACCTGGATGCTCAGCTTCGCGGTCAGATGCGGGTGGAGATAAAAAAACTGCATCAGCAGCTGAGCAATACCATTGTGTACGTCACCCACGATCAGGTGGAGGCGATGACCCTGGCCGATCGCATCGTGGTGCTGAATCACGGCGTTATTCAGCAGGTCGGTACGCCGCTGGAACTGTATGACACGCCGGCCAATAAATTTGTCGCCAGTTTCATCGGTTCACCGCCGATGAACTTTATTAACGGGCGGGTTCAGAGCGGCGATCGCGGTGCGTGCGTCGAGGTCAACGCCCGGCTGGTGCTGCCGCTGGGGATGCGTGACGGTATCGCGGCAGGTAAAGAGGTGATATACGGCATTCGCCCGGAAAACATCACGCTGTGCGATCTCGCCGACGAGGGCGCGCTGCCGCTACAGGTGTCGCTGGTGGAACCGACCGGGCTGTCCGAGCTGATTCACGGCACGCTGCAGGGCATTCCGCTGATGATCTACAGCACGCTGCGCTCGGGTGCACAGGCGGGGGATACCCTCGGTATCGCGCTGGACGTGGCAAGAGTGCAGCTGTTTGATGCGGACAGCCAGATCCGTTTATAGCACTCAGGAGAGAGCGACTTTAATCCCCAGCGCGATGAGTACGCCGCCCAGCAGTTTGTCCACAATTCGCTGGGCTTTAGCCAGTCCGCGACGCACCGGCGCGCTCTGGATTAACACCACCAGCAGCGGCCACCACAGCGCCGAAAGACCGAGGATGATACCGGCATACAGCAGCTTTTCACTGATGTCGGAGTTCACGTTCAGGACCTGGGTAAAAATCGACAGGAAGAACAGCGTGGCCTTGGGGTTCAGCAGATTGCACAGGTAGCCCTGCAGGAAGGCTTTCTTCAGCGAGGTCTGTTCCGGCGCAACGTGGCTGAGATCCATCTTGCCGCCGCCGCGCGAAATCAGCGCCTGAATGCCGATATAAATCAGGTAGCCCGCACCGGCGTATTTCAGCAGCATAAACAGCCACGGCGTGGTGGTGATCACCACCGCCAGCCCGGCGACGCAGTAGGCCATATGGGTGGCGACGGCACAGTTAACGCCGAGCGCGCTCATCAGCGCCGCGCTGCGACGATAGCGGGCGGCGTTTTTGATAATCAGGAAAAAATCAGGCCCCGGGGAGAGCATCCCCAGTGCCGCAATGGTGGCGACAAATAAACTGGTTTCTAACATGAGGGTAGTCTGCATCTTAACGAAAGTCGAATTTTAGCACGCCGCCGGGGATTTTCATGGCGAAAATGGTGGGGAAGGTGACGCAACCGATAACCTGATAAACCTTTACTGAATAAGCTACGCTTTGCTATCGACGAAACTTTCGCCTTTCCGTATGATGGCGCCAATTTTACCCCTGTTGAGTTTTATATGATGATTAGCCTGATTGCGGCCCTGGCGGCCGATCGTGTAATTGGGATGGAAAATGCCATGCCGTGGCATCTGCCGGCGGATCTGGCCTGGTTTAAGCGTCACACCCTGAATAAGCCGGTGGTGATGGGGCGTCGCACCTGGGAATCGATTGGTCGCCCGCTGCCGGGACGTCTCAATATCGTGATCAGCAGTAAGAAAGGCGATGCGGAAGGGGTGACCTGGGTGACGTCCGTTGAAGACGCGCTGAAAGCCGCCG
The DNA here is from genome assembly GCF_037450285.1 of Erwinia sp. SLM-02. Lineage (NCBI taxonomy): Bacteria > Pseudomonadati > Pseudomonadota > Gammaproteobacteria > Enterobacterales > Erwiniaceae > Erwinia > Erwinia sp. SLM-02. The sequence goes on from NZ_JAQISN010000003.1 coordinate 359,464, forward strand.
GTGAAGTCGATGAGCTGATGGTGATTGGCGGTGGCCGTATTTACGAACAGCTGCTGCCGCGCGCCGATCGTCTGTATCTGACCCACATTGATGCGGAAGTGGAAGGCGACACCCATTTCCCGGACTATGAGCCGGACGAGTGGCAGTCAACGTTCAGCGAGTTCCACGATGCCGATGATAAAAACTCCCACAGCTTCTGCTTTGAGATTTTAGATCGTCGTTAAGGATCGTCGTGAGCTGCACGAAAAAAGAAAGGGCGGACCGTGAGGTCCGCCCTTTGCTTTGATGAGGGCCGTACTTACAGGATCTCGCTTTCGCGGTTTGATACCTGAGTGAAAATCCGCTTATCTTCCCAGCGCAGCATGGTCAGCGTGCCGCCCCAGCAGCAGCCCGTATCCAGAGCGATAATTCCTGCCGGTGTGCCTTTGCCTTCCAGCGACGCCCAGTGACCGAATACGATGGTGTACTCACGCGACACCGGGCCGGGAATGTTAAACCAGGGTTTAAGCGGCGGTGGCGCGCTTTCCGGCGACTCTTTACTGATCATATCCAGCTGGCCGTTGGGGAAGCAGAAGCGCATCCGCGTCAGCGCGTTGCTGCTGAAACGCAGACGCGCCAGGCCGGTCAGCTCCGGCGACCAGTTGTTCGGCATATCGCCGTACATCGCATCAAGGAACAGCGGGTAAGTATCGCTGCTCAGCACCGATTCCACTTCACGGGCACACACTTTCGCGGTTTCAATATCCCACTGCGGCGTAATACCGGCATGCGCCATCACCAGCTTTTTCTCTTCGTCGACCTGCAGCAGCGGCTGTCGACGCAGCCAGTTGATCAGCTCATCGGCATCGTCTGCCTGCAGCAGGGGAGAGATACGGTCTTTGGGTTTGTTACGGCTGATGCCGGCATAAACCGCCAGCAGATGCAGATCGTGGTTGCCGAGAACCAGCCTGACGCTGTCGCCCAGCGAGCGGACAAACCGCAGCACTTCCAGAGAATCCGGGCCGCGGGCGACTAAATCACCGGTCAGCCACAGCTCGTCCCGCTCCGGGTCGAAGGCGACCTGGCCCAGCAGCGACCTGAGCTCGTCATAGCAGCCGTGAACATCCCCGATTAGATATGTACTCATGCATCTGTCCTGAAAAAAGAAAGCAGCCCTGATGGCCGGCGGGAAGCGCGGCGGGAAAGGCTGAAAAGAGCGGATTAATGAATATGGCTGGCGATAGCCAGGCGAAACACCGGGATATCAACCCGGAACGCTTCGCCGTCTTTATCCACCATCTGATAGTGGCCCTGCATGGTACCCATGGGGGTTTCCAGCACCGCACCGCTGGTGTACTGGTATTCACCGCCGGGTTCAATGTGCGGCTGTTCACCGATAACGCCTTCACCCTGAACTTCGGTTTCACGGCCGTTGCCGTTGGTGATCAGCCAGTAGCGGCCAAGTAGCTGAACGGAGATACGCCCCAGATTACGGATGGTGATGGTGTAGGCATACACATAGCGATCTTCATCTGGCGCGGACTGCGACTCGATGTAGACACTTTGTACCTGTACACATACACGGGGCGTATCGTTCATTTTAGCTCTCCTGCTGCTGCGGATTTGCAGATAACCAGTTAGCCAGCTGACAGTACTGCGCCACCGTGATGTTCTCGGCACGCAGGGTCGCATCGATATTCATCTCTTCCAGCGCTTCCGGCGTGAACAGATGGCCGAGGCTGTTGCGCAGGGTTTTGCGGCGCTTACCGAAGGCTTCTGTCGTGATGCGGCTCAGCACCCGTACGCTCTCTACCGGGTTAGGCAGCGTGGCGTAAGGCATCAGGCGGACCACCGCCGAGTCAACTTTCGGTGCCGGGGTAAAGGACTCAGGCGGCACTTCCAGCACCGGGATCACCTGGCAGTAATACTGTGCCATCACCGTCAGACGACCATACGCTTTACTGCCCGGACCGGCAACCAGACGATTCACCACTTCCTTTTGCAGCATAAAGTGCATGTCGCGAATGGAGCCAACATAGCTGAAAAGGTGGAACATCAACGGCGTGGAAATATTATACGGCAGGTTGCCGAACACGCGCAGCGGCTGGCCTTTTTCTGCGGCGAGGGCCGCAAAATCAAAGGTCATCGCATCCTGCTGGAAGATAGTGAGCTTCGGACCGAGGAACGGATGGGTCTGCAGGCGTGCTGCCAGATCGCGGTCAAGCTCCACCACGGTCATTTCATCAATGCGTTCGCCAACCGGCTCGGTCAGTGCGCCGAGGCCGGGGCCGATTTCGACAATCGCCTCGCCGCGCTGAGGGTGGATAGCGTTGACAATACTGTCGATAATATACTGATCGTTAAGGAAGTTCTGGCCAAAACGTTTGCGGGCAAAATGGCCCTGATGGACGCGACTATTCATTACTGCTCTTAATCATGGTGATGGCGAGGTTAAGCGCCGTTTTAAAGCTGCCCGCATCGGCCTGACCGCTCCCGGCCAGCTCAAGAGCCGTACCGTGATCGACAGACGTGCGGATAAATGGCAGACCGAGGGTGATATTCACCGCGCGGCCGAAGCCCTGATATTTTAGCACCGGAAGGCCCTGATCGTGATACATCGCCAGCACCGCGTCTGCGTGCTGCAGATACTTGGGCTGGAACAGCGTATCGGCAGGGAGCGGGCCGGTCAGATTGATCCCACGCTGACGCAGTTCGTCCAGTGCCGGGATAATGGTGTCAATTTCTTCACGGCCCATATGGCCGCCTTCCCCGGCGTGGGGATTCAGCCCGCAGACCAGGATATGCGGCTCGCGGCTGCCAAACTTACTTTGCAGATCGGCATGCAGAATCGTAATCACTTCGTGCAGGCTTTCGCGGGTAATGGCGGCGGACACGTCCTTCAGCGGCAGGTGCGTGGTCGCCAGCGCCACGCGCAGCTCCTCCGTGGCCAGCATCATCACCACGCGGTCGCAGCCCGCGCGTTCGGCAAAGAATTCGGTATGGCCGCTGAACGGGATCCCGGCATCGTTAATCACGCCCTTGTGCACCGGGCCGGTGATCAGCGCGACGAACTCGCCGTTCAGGCAGCCGTCACAGGCGCGGGCGAGGGAGGCCAGCACGTAATGGCTGTTGTCCACGCACAGCTCGCCGGCGGTCACCGGCTGCGCCAGCGGCAGCGATAATACCGTCAGCGAGCCTGCGCTTTGCGGCTGAGCGGGCGCATCCGGCTGGTACTCACGCAGGGTCAGGGGTAAATGCAAAGCTGCCGCGCGGGTGCGCAGCAGCTCGGGGTCGGCACAGATAACCAGTTCAACCGGCCAGGCCTGCTGGGCCAGCTGAACGATTAAATCGGGACCAATCCCGGCGGGTTCGCCGGGAGTGATAACGACGCGAAGGTTACTGTGCATTGGCATCCAGAATCTTCACATAGGCGGCCGCACGCTCTTCCTGCATCCAGGTCTGCGCTTCTTCCGCAAATTTACGGTTGAACAGCAGGCGGTAAGCACGCTCTTTCTTCGCCGCATCGGTCTTATCAACCTGACGCGTGTCCAGCAGCTGGATTAAATGCCAGCCGAAGGAGGAGTGAACCGGCGCGCTCATCTGACCTTTTTGCAGACGCAGCAGCGCATCCCGGAAGGCCGGATCGAAGGTTTCCGGAGAAGCCCAGCCCAGATCGCCGCCCTGGTTCGCTGAACCCGGATCCTGCGACAGCTGTTTCGCCGCGTTGGCAAAGGTCAGCTTGCCGCTGTTGATCTCGTTGGCCACTTCCTGCAGTTTCTGACGCGCCTGGTCGTCGGTCATAATCGGCGACGGCTTCAACAGAATGTGGCGGGCATGCACCTCGGTCACGGAAATGCTCTGGCTGTCGCCGCGCATGTCGTTCACTTTGAGGATATGGAAGCCAACGCCGGAACGGATTGGGCCGATAATATCGCCCTTTTTCGCGGTAATCAGCGCCTGGCCGAACAGTGACGGCAGCTCCTGAATACGACCCCAGCCCATGTTACCGCCCTTCAGCGCCTGAGGATCGGCGGAATAGGTGATAGCCATTTTACCGAAGTCAGCGCCGCCTTTGGCTTCTTCAACCAGCTTACGCGCCAGCGCTTCCTGATCGTCAACCTGCTGCTGGGAAGGATTCTCCGGCAGCGGTAGCAGGATGTGGCTGAGGTTCAGTTCGGTGCCCGCATCGTTCTGGGCAGCCATCTGCGTTGCCAGGGAATCAACTTCCTGCGGCAGAATGGTCACGCGACGGCGAACTTCGTTATTGCGGACTTCAGAGGTCAGCATCTCTTTGCGGATCTGCTCACGGTAGGTGGCGTAGTTAATACCGTCATAAGCCAGACGGCTACGCAGCTGATCGGCGCTCATTTTATTCTGCGCGGCAATGTTGCCAATGGCCTGGTCCAGCTGGGCATCGCTGATCTGCACGCCCGCCTGTTTAGCCATCTGCAGGAGAATGTTATCCATAATCAGACGTTCAATAATCTGATGGCGTAACGTTTTGTCATCGGGTAGCTGCTGTCCTGCCTGCTGTGCCTGACCTTTAACGGACTGCATCATGCCGTCCACATCACTTTCCAAGACCACGCCGTTGTTAACAACAGCGGCGACTTTATCAACTACCTGCGGGGCTGCGAACGCGGTGCTGGCCGTCAGGGCTGCACCGAGGATCAGCATTCTCCAGTTCTTCATACTTTTTCCATTCTTCCTATCCGCACTGCGGGTTGGCATATCAAACATTACAACATCAGAAAGCGCGTTGATAAGGCAGGATGCCCTGACGCAGCATTTGACCGGTACCTAAGCCATAACTCGGGCTGAGGCCACGCAGCTCAATGTTGAACGAGACTTTATTGTCGTACTTACTGTTGTCGTCTTCGAAGCTGGTAATTTTACGTTCATACCCCAGGCGAATCGCATAACAGCAGGAACTGTACTGGATGCCCACCAGCTGATCGGCTGGCTGATTCGCTTTGGTATCGTAATACCACGCACCGACCACGGACCACGCATCAGCAATAGGCCAGCTGGCTGTGGCACCAACCTGAGAAATGCCTTTTTGATACAGTGGGTTAGTATATTGAGTCAGCGTCTGCTGAATATACTCTTCACTGGTATAGCGATAGTTCAGCTGCACCATGCGGTCAGCATCACGACGCCATTCCAGCACGGCGTTACCCTGCGAAACGTTGTCCAGGCGGGTGTCATACTGCAGACCACCACGCGCTGCCCAACGGTCGCTGATTTTCCAGTAGGTATCGCCGGCCCACACCAGGCTGCCTCGATCGTCATCATCCGTATAGTTCAATCCGGTCCGTGCCGGGGTGAACGAGTAGATTTGACCAATGGAAGCGTTAAAACGTTCAACCAGATCGTTATCAAAAATTCGCGTGGTGACACCGGTGGTCACCTGGTTGGCTGACGCGATACGATCCAGGCCGCTGTAGGTCTTGTCGCGGAACAGGCCGGTATAGTCGCTTTGCAGCAGCGTGGAGTCATACGCGTTGATATTGCTCTGGTTACGATACGGGATGTACAGGTACTGCATACGCGGTTCCAGCGTTTGCGTATAGCCCGGTGACCAGTTCATATCGCGGTCAAAGACCATTTTTCCGTCAACCTTAAACTGCGGCATAACGCGGTTAACCGAGTTCTTTAACTGGTTATCCTGGTTCTGGCTCAGCGAGTTGAAGTACTCAACGTCATTCTGTTCGTAGTGGGTGGCCAGCAGTTTCGCTTCGGTGTTCAGGCTGCCCCAGCGGTTAGACAGCGGCAGGTCAATGGTCGGTTCCAGATGCAAACGCGTGGCGTCCGGGTACTGACCGTTAACGTTGGTGAACTTGACCGCTTGCGCATAGAGGTGCGTATCAAACGGACCGATGTCGTTTTTGTAATAGTTGAAGTCAAACTGCGGCTCGGCGCGATAGATGTTACGCGTGGAGTTGGTTGAAAAGATCTGGAACTGCTTGGTCGACAGCGTGGCGTCCCAGTTCTTTTCCGCGTAGCCCACGCTGAATTTCTGCGTGACGTAGCCATCGGTGGTTGAACCGTAAGTGGAATCCAGGTCGGTAAAGTAATACGGGTCGCTGACTTTGGTATAGTCCGCGTTGAATCGCCAGTTTTGATCGTAGACACCGGAATGGACCCAGTGGAACAGCCAGCGGTTCGAATCTTTATCATCCGCGTGTTCACGATTGTAAACGTCATCGGAATTCATATAGTCGAATTCCATCAGGCCGGAACCCACGCCGGTCAGATAGCGGAATTCATTCTGCCACTGCATACCGCGACGGCTGATATAGTGCGGCGTCAGCGTGGCATCGGCCTGCGGCGCGATATTCCAGTAGTACGGCAGCATAAACTCAAAGCCGCTGCTGCTGCCGTATTTCGCGTTCGGGATCAGGAAACCGGATCGGCGCTTATCGCCCACCGGTAGCTGCAGATAAGGGCTGTAAAACACCGGCACCGGGCCGATTTTAAAGCGGGCGTTCCAGATCTCAGCCAGCTGCTCATCGCGATCGTGGATCACTTCAGAACCCACCACGCTCCAGCTGTTCTGCCCTGGAAGGCAGGAGGTAAAGGTACCGTTTTCCAGAATCGTGTAGCGGTTGTCGCCGCGCAGCTTCATCTGATCGGCGTCACCGCGACCCTGACGACCCACCATCTGGTAGTTACCGTTCCAGACGTTGGTATCTTTGGTATTCAGATTCGACCAGGCTTTCGGGCCTTTCAGGATCACCTGGTTATCGTCATAGCGCACATTACCGAGCGCATCCACGGTGCGGGTCGGCGTGGCCTGCCCCTGTACCGTTTTCTGATGCAGCTGAACTTCGTCGGACTGCAGACGGCTGTTGCCCTGCTGAATGTCAACGTTACCGGTGAACACCGCGTTATCCGGGTAGTTTCCCTGCGCTTTGTCGGCATCGATGGTGACCGGCAGCTCGTTGGTTTTCTTTCCCTGTACCAGAGGGCGGTCGTAACTAGGTACACCCAGCATACATTGAGATGCGAGGTCATCGGCCAGTCCTTGCTGGCTGTACAGCGCTGAACCGATTAGGGTTGCCAGCAATGTAGGTAGACTTTTTTTCATACGCGGTATCGAAAATTCCGTGGTCACTGGCATCATGCCGACAAACCGTCAGAGACTATCGTACTCAACTGGATTGCGCCAGTCATACCCACCATCTTTCGGGAGGGCCGTAGCTCTACAGTTTACTCGTTGTCTGTCTGTATCAACCAAACAGGGAGACTTCTGGTTGTTTGACCGTGTTGCCAATAGGCTATGGGGTGAATGACAGGTATGATAATGCAATTTTTAGCCTTGAGCATGGCGAATTGAGGAGTATATGCGCTATTGGGGAAAAGTATTGGGTCTTGTGCTCGGTTTGTTATCCGGCGCGGGCTTTTGGGGACTGGTTATCGGCCTGCTGGTGGGCCATCTGGTCGATCGTGCAAGTGTGACCCGGCAGCAGGGATATTTTGCGAATCAGCAGTCTCGCCAGGCGCTTTTTTTCCGCACCACCTTCCAGGTGATGGGCCATCTGACCAAGTCAAAGGGGCGGGTGACCGACGCGGATATTCAGATGGCCTCGTTGCTGATGGATCGTATGCAGCTGCACGGCGAAGCCCGTACCGCCGCACAGCGTGCTTTCCGCGAGGGCAAAGAAGGGGATTACCCCTTAAGGGATAAGCTTCGCGAACTGCGCAGCGCCTGCTTTGGCCGCTTTGATTTGATTCGGATGTTTCTGGAAATTCAGATCCAGGCCGCCTTTGCCGATGGCTCACTGCATCCCAACGAGCGCCAGGTGCTGTACGTGATCGCCGAAGAGCTGGGGATTTCCCGCGTTCAGTTCGATCAGTTCTTGCGGATGATGGAGAGCGGCCAGCAGTTTGGCGGCGGCTATCAGGGCAGTGGTTCGTCGCAGGGCGGTTACGCACCCGGCAGCCGTGGCCCGACGCTGGAAGATGCCTGCAGCGTGCTCGGTGTCAAAAGCAGCGATGACGCCACGACGATCAAGCGCGCCTACCGCAAGCTGATGAGCGAGCATCATCCCGACAAGCTGGTGGCCAAAGGATTACCGCCGCAGATGATGGAAATGGCCAAGCAGAAAGCGCAGGAAATTCAGGCCGCGTACGACCTGATTAAGCGCGAGAAAGGATTTAAATAGTTTCAGGCCTGGGCAGTGCCCGATATCCTCACGTACTCCGCTTCAAAAATCGGCGGGCTGGCGGAAGGTCATCGGCGTGCCGAACTGCGGATGAGTGATGCTCAGGCTCTCCGCATGCAGCTGCAGGCGGGGCGCCATCGCTCTGGCTTCGTCGTGCGCGTAGAAGCGATCGCCGAGAATCGGGTGCCCCAGCGCCAGCATATGCACGCGCAGCTGGTGGGAACGCCCGGTGATCGGCTTTAGCTGCACGCGTGCGCTGTTGTCGGCGGCATAGTCCAGCACCTGATACTCGGTCTGCGCCGACTTGCCGGTTTCAAAACACACCTTCTGCATAGGCCGGTTGGGCCAGTCACAGATCAGCGGCAAATCCACCAGGCCGCTTTCCGGCTGCGGATGGCCCCAGACGCGGGCGACGTAGGTTTTCTGCGGCTCGCGTTCGCGGAACTGGCGCTTCAGCTCGCGCTCGGCGGCCTTGTTAAGCGCCACGACGATCACGCCGCTGGTGGCCATATCCAGACGATGCACGGATTCGGCCGCCGGAAAATCACGCTGGACGCGCGTCATCACGCTGTCCTTGTGTTCCTCCAGGCGCCCGGGAACCGACAGCAGACCGCTGGGCTTGTTCACCACCATAATATGCTGATCCTGGTAGAGAATGTGCAGCCAGGGTTCAAGCGGCGGATTGTAGGGTTCCATCATCATTTCTCTGCCCTGGGCCAGCCGTGCTGGCCCGCTCTTGTGACTTACTGGTGGGTAACAACGATCAGACGCAGCGCGTCCAGACGCCAGCCGGCCTGGTCCAGATTAGCCAGCACCTGCTCACGATTGCTTTCCAGCGCATCAATCTCATCCTGACGGATGTTCGGATTGACCGCGCTCAGCGCTTCCAGACGCGACAGCTCGGCGCTCAGCTTCTCGTTGGCTTCCACCCGGGCGGCTTCAATCAGCTTGCGCGCTTCCACTTCGGCCTGCTCTTCAGAAAGCTTGATGATCTCGTGCACGTTCTGCTGCACCGCGTTCACCAGCTTGCTGCCGGTATGGCGGTTCACCGCGTTCAGCTGACGGTTAAAGCTTTCGAACTCAACCTTGCTGGCGAGGTTGTTGCCTTTGCTGTCCACCAGCATACGTACCGGCGTTGGCGGCAGGAAGCGGGTCAGCTGCAGATGCTTAGGCGCCTGGGCTTCCACCACGTAAATCAGCTCCAGCAGCAGGGTACCCACCGGCAGCGCCTTGTTCTTCAGCAGCGACAGCGCACAGCTGCCGGTATCGCCGGAAAGGATCAGATCCAGACCGTTGCGGATGATCGGATGCTCCCAGCTGACGTACTGCGCATCTTCGCGCGACAGCGCCTGGTTGCGGTCAAAGGTGATGGTGCAGCCGTCTTCCGGCAGGCCCGGGAAGTCCGGCACCAGCATATGATCGCCCGGGGTCAGCACGATCAGGTTGTCGCTGCGGTCTTCCTGATTGATACCGACGATGTCGAACAGGTTCAGCGCGAAGTTGACCAGCTCAACGTCATTATCCTGCTCGGAAATCAGGTCGGCCAGCGCCTGCGCCTGCTCGCCGCCGTTGGAGTTCAGCTCCAGCAGGCGGTCACGGCCCTGCTCCAGCTGGGCTTTCAGCGCGTCGTGCTGCTTGCGGCACTCGTGGATAAAGTCATCCATGCCTTCCTGATTTTCCGGTGAGGCCAGATAGGCGATCAGCTGCTCATAGGCGCTGTCGTAAATGGTGCGGCCGGTCGGGCAGGTGTGTTCAAACGCATCCAGCCCTTCGTGATACCACTTCACCAGCACCGACTGGGCGGTTTTTTCCAGGTAGGGAACGTGGATCTCGATATCGTGCGCCTGACCGATACGGTCCAGACGGCCGATACGCTGCTCCAGCAGGTCCGGGTTAAACGGCAGATCGAACATCACCAGCTTACTGGCGAACTGGAAGTTACGGCCTTCTGAACCGATTTCGGAGCACAGCAGAACCTGAGCGCCGTCCTCTTCCGAGGCAAACCAGGCCGCCGCGCGGTCACGCTCAATAATCGACAGGCCTTCGTGGAACACGGCGGCGCGAATACCTTCACGCTCGCGCAGAACCTGCTCCAGCTGCAGCGCGGTGGCGGCTTTGGCACAGATCACCAGCACTTTCTGGTCGCGGTTGCTGGTGAGGTAGCCCATCAGCCATTCAACGCGCGGGTCGAAGTTCCACCAGGTGCCGCTGTCGCCTTCAAATTCCTGGTAAATCTGCTCCGGATAAAGCATATCGCGGGCGCGTTCGTCGGCGGATTTACGGGCGCCCATGATGCCGGACACTTTGATCGCCGTCTGGTACTGGGTTGGCAGCGGCAGACGGATTTGATGCAGCTCGCGTTTCGGGAAGCCCTTCACGCCGTTACGGGTGTTACGGAACAGCACGCGGCTGGTGCCGTGGCGGTCCATCAGCATGCTAATCAGCTCTTTGCGGGCGGCCTGTTTGCCTTCGCGATCGCTGTTAGCGACCTGCAGCAGCGGCTCGATATCCTGCTCGCCCATCAGGTCGTTGATCAGGTTCATCTCATCGTTGCCGATGGTTTTATCCGCCAGCAGCATCGATACCGCATCGGCGATCGGGCGGAAGTGCTTCTGCTCTTCGGCAAACTGCGCGAAATCGTGGAAGCGGTTCGGGTCCAGCAGGCGCAGGCGGGCGAAGTGGCTCTCCATGCCCAGCTGTTCCGGCGTTGCGGTCAGCAGCAGTACGCCCGGGATATGCTCGGCCAGCTGCTCAATCACCTGATATTCACGGCTTGGGGCATCTTCTGACCACACCAGGTGGTGCGCTTCATCGACCACCATCAGGTCCCATTCGGCATCGGCCAGCTTTTCAAGGCGCTGCTTGTTGCGGCGCACGAAGTCCAGCGAACAGATAATCATCTGCTCGGTATCGAACGGGTTATCGCTGTCGAGCTGGGCTTCGGCATAGCGCGCATCGTCAAACAGGGCGAAACGCAGGTTAAAGCGGCGCAGCATTTCAACCAGCCACTGATGCTGTAAGGTTTCCGGGACGACGATCAGGATGCGCTCGGCGCGACCGGCCAGCAGCTGCTGGTGGATAATCATCCCGGCTTCAATGGTTTTACCTAAACCGACCTCATCGGCCAGCAGCACGCGCGGCGCATGGCGGCGGCCGACGTCGTGAGCAATATGCAGCTGGTGCGGGATCAGGCTGGTGCGCATGCCGCGCAGGCCGCTGGTGGCCAGACGGTACTGCTCGCTCTGATATTTACGCGCGCGGAAGCGCAGCGCAAAGCGGTCCATGCGGTCCAGCTGCCCGGCGAACAGGCGATCCTGCGGCTTGCCAAACACCAGCTTGCTGTCCAGCATCACTTCGCTCAGACGCACGGCGGGTTCATTGGTGTCGAGGCGGGTACCGAAATAACTCACCACGCCGTTATTGGTTTGCACTTCGTCAACTTCCAGCTGCCAGCCCTCGTGGCTGGTAATGGTATCGCCCGGATTAAAAACGACGCGAGTGATCGGCGAATCATTTCTGGCATAGAGGCGGTTTTCGCCCGTTGCGGGGAATAACAGCGTCACCATTCGGGTATCAACGGCAACCACAGTTCCTAATCCCAGTTCGCTTTCCGTATCGCTTATCCAGCGTTGACCAAGTGTAAAAGGCATAAATATTCGGCTCGATTTTCGTGTAGTCAGTTTCAGGCAATAGTATAACGCCCCGGCAGAATCTGCCCGGCGTGCATGTCAGAACGAGTTATTTGAGGAAGGGCGCTATGGTACTGGAAGGTGGCCCGTTCGTCACCTGTCAAAAAAGCCCCAGCTGTCCGGTGACCAGTGCAGCAAAGTCATCTTCGAGGAACGGCAGGATGCCATCGGCGACCGGCTGCAGCTGACGGGTCAGATAGTGATCGTAGTCCAGCGGCGTGGTACGTGCCTCAAGCGGTTCCGGGCCTGACGTGGCAATCACGTAGCGGATCTTCCCCCCGTTCTGATACTGCAAAGGGTGCCCGAGCTTCTGATTTACGTCGTCGGCAATGCGTGCGGCGCGCACGTGCGGCGGCACATTTCGCTGATAGTCACCGAGCGGCCGGCGCAGCCGCTTGCTGTAAACCAGCTGCTCATCCAGCTCACCGTCCAGCAGCTTTCTGACCGTTTCGCGAATGTAATCCTGATAGGGCTGCTGTTTGAAAATTTTCAGATACAGCTCCTGCTGGAATTTTTGCGCCAGCGGCGTCCAGTCGGTGCGAACCGTTTCCAGACCTTTAAAAATCATCTTTTCGCCGCCGCTGTTTTTCACCATGCCGGCATAGCGCTTTTTACTGCCCTGTTCCGCGCCGCGGATGGTGGGCATCAGAAAACGGCTGAAGTGGGTTTCATACTCCAGCTCCAGCGCGCTGGTCAGGCCGTATTCCTCACTCACATGCTGCTGCCACCACTGATTCACTTTCTCCACCAGCCGCTGGCCAATGGCGCCGGCCTGTTCTTCATCGTGCGGTGACTTCAGCCAGACGAAGGTCGAATCGGTATCGCCGTAGATGACGTCATAGCCTTCCGCTTCGATCAGCTCCCGGGTCTGACGCATGATCTCGTGGCCGCGCAGGGTAATGGAGGAGGCGAGGCGCGGATCGAAGAAGCGGCAGGCGCTGGTGCCCAGCACGCCGTAAAACGCATTCATAATGATTTTCAGCGCCTGCGACAGCGGCTTGTTGCCCTGTTTTTTTGCCGCCTCCCGGCCCGCCCAAATCTGGCTGACGATGTCCGGCAGGCAGTGATTGCTGCGGGAGAAGCGTGCGCCGCGAAAACCGGGCACGGAATCCGCATCGCCGGGATGCGCCATGCCCTCAACCAGACCCACCGGGTCGATCAGGAAGGTGCGGATAATTGACGGGTACAGGCTTTTATAGTCCAGCACCAGCACCGAATCGTACAGGCCGGGGCGCGAGTCCATGACGTAGCCGCCGGGGCTGGCCTCCGGAGCTATCTCGCCGAGGTTAGGCGCAACGAAGCCGGCGCGGTGCATACGCGGCAGATAGAGATGCCCGAAGGCCGCTACCGAGCCGCCGTGGCGATCCACCGCCAGACCGTTGACCGATGCGCGCTCCAGTAAAAACGGCATCAGCTCGGTGTGCTGAAAAATGCGCGTGACCAGCTCGCAGTCCTTGAGGTTGTAGTGCGCCAGCGCCGGTTTATCTTCCGCAAAGCGCTGGTTGATCTCCTCCATGCGCTGCCAGGGGTTATTAATCGCCTTACCCTCGCCCAGCAGCTCGCGGGAAACGGCCTCCAGGCTGAAGGAGTCGAAGTTCCAGAAGGCGGACTTCAGAGCTTCGATACCGTCGATAATCAGCCGCCCGCTGGCCTGTGCAAAGAAGATGCCCGGCTTGAAGCCGTGCTCTCGCCACTCCAGCACGTTGTTATGTCCGCGGCCCAGGCGCAGCGGAATGCCGTAGCGGTCGGCGTGCTTTTGCAGCACACGCAGGTCAAACTGCACCACGTTCCAGCCGATCAGCACGTCCGGGTCGTGGCGGGCAAACCAGTCGTTGAGCTTTTCCAGCAGCTGCGGGCGGCTGGAAACGTATTCCAGATTAAAGTCGAGCTGGCTGGCATCGCCGTTCTCCGGGCCGAGCATATACACATCGCGCTGGCCGCAGCCCTCCAGGCCGATGCAGTACAGCTCACCGTGCTGGGTGGTTTCGATATCCAGCGATACCCATTTGAGCGGCGGGCGATAGTCGGGATGAGGTTTCAGGCGGGTATTGACCTGCCGGGGGCCGGCCGGCTGGCCGCTGAACCAGACGGCGGCGGTGATAAAGCGCTCCATCAGAAAGCGTTCCGGCGGGCGCACATCGGCCTCAAACAGGGCAATGCCGTTTTCGCGCAGCAGCTTTTCCAGCTTCTGCAGCTGGCGATACTGTTTGCAGTACAGGCCGACCACCGGGCGCTGGCGGAAATCTTTCAACGTGAGCGGGGCAAAACGCCAGTCGCGCTCGCCTGACAGCAGGGCGGCTGCGGCATCCTGGTGTTCGGCGGGCATGAACGCGACAGACTCCTGCGGCGGCAGCACCACGCACTGCGGGCCGCTGTCGGTGGCCAGCCACAGGGTGACTTCACTGCCTGAAGGCGTATCGCGCCAGTGGCGGGTTAACAGAAATCCTGCTTGTGCGTTGTTCACCCTGACCTCATCATGCTGTACATCAGGCTATAATAGCATGTTTATTTATACAGTGTTCACTGGGCGGGCGCTTAATCTCTCGCCGCTATGCATTCTTATACAAATCTGGCCTTGACGCTTTTTAACTCTCTCAGGACAATCCGAGGTCCTGAAAATCGTTTTGGAACATTATGGAAGCCTGGCTGCAACACATCATTACTCAATCGCTGGCATGGTCGCTGCTGGCCGTGGGTCTGGTGACTTTTTTAGAATCCCTGGCGCTGGTGGGGCTGCTGCTTCCCGGCACCGTGTTGATGGCTTCCTTTGGTGCGCTGATTGGCAGCGGTCAGGTGGCGCTGTATCCCGCCTGGCTGGCCGGGATTATTGGCTGCCTGCTGGGGGACTGGATCTCGTACTTGATCGGCTGGCAGTTTAAGGGGCCGCTGCATCGCTGGTCGTTTATAAAACGACACCAGAAGCTGATGGATAAAACCGAGCATGCCCTGCACGAGCACAGCATGTTTACGATTATCGTTGGGCGCTTTATCGGACCCACGCGGCCGCTGATCCCGCTGGTTGCCGGCATGCTGGAACTGCCGGTGCGCAAGTTTTTACCCCCGAATATCATCGGCTGCCTGCTGTGGCCGCCGCTGTATCTGCTGCCGGGCATTCTCGCCGGGGTGGCGATTGACGTGCCGAAAGATGCCAGCAGCGGCCTGTTTAAATGGCTGCTGCTGCTGGTGGCAATCGTGGTGTGGCTGGGCTGCTGGCTGAGCTGGCGCCTGCTGCGGGCCAAAAAGCAACAGGACTGGGCTACGCCGTATCTGCCCGTATCGCGCCTGCGCTGGCTGGCACCGGTAATGCTGGCCGTGGCGATTGGCAGCTTTACGGCTATACAGTTCCACCCGCTGATGCCGGTGTTTCGTCATCTGCTGTGGCAGGTCTTCTTTTGACCCGTCCGGGGGTTAGCGGCGATGAATCCCCAGAATCGCCGCTTCATCAACCTCGCCCTGCTGTAGCTGCGCGGTGCTGCCGTCCCAGTAAACCCTGCCGTCTACAATCAGCAGGCTGCGGGGGGCAATCTGCGCCGCGTCTTCAATACTGTGCGACACCATCAGCAGCGTAATATTTCGCTCGCTGCACACCCGATTTACCAGATCCAGCATCTCCTTACGCAAAGCCGGGTCGAGCGCGGAAAAAGGCTCATCCAGCAGCAGAACCGGCTGCTGGCGAACCAGGCAGCGGGCGAGGGCGGCGCGCTGGCGCTGGCCGCCGGAAAGCTGATGCGGCAGCCGCTGCAGCTGTTCTTCCAGACCGACGCGGCGGGCTATGTCCTGCAGAACCTGTTTTTGCCGGTGGCTCAGCTTCAGCCCCGGATGCAGCCCAAGCCCGATGTTTTGCGCCACCGTCAAATGTGGAAAGAGATTGTTCTCCTGAAACAGCATCGATACCGGACGCCTGGCCGGGGGAGAATCACGATGATCCTGACCATCCAGCAGCAGGCTGCCGCTGCTGGCGTGAAGGAAACCGGCGATCAGGCTGAGCAGCGTGCTTTTGCCCGCGCCGCTGGGGCCGAGGATCGCCAGCCGTTCACCCGCCTGCGCGCTGAAGCTAAAGCGCATCGGCAGATGGTTGTAGAGGTAGGTCAGGTTAGTCAGGCTTAACATGGCGCCCCGGCAGTTTTTCAATCAGGGTAAAAAGCAGGAAGCAGAGCAGCAGCAGCAGCAGCGCGGTCACCGCACCTTCGCTGCTGCGGTAGGATCCAATCTGCTGATGAAGATAAAACGGCAGCGTGCGGAAGTTTTCATTGCCGAACAGCGCCACCACGCCAAAATCCCCGATCGACAGCACGCAGGCAAAGGCCAGCGCCTGGGCCAGCGGCCGCTTCAGCGCGCGCAGCTCAATCAGCCGCAGGCGGTTCCAGCCCTGGATACCCAGCGACTGGCACAGACGGTTATAGCGTTCGGCGATGTCGCGCAGCGGGTTCTCCAGCACCTTCATCGCGTAGGGAATGGCCATCAGCGCGTTGGTAAAAATCACGATACCGTCCGCCGACTGCGGCAGGCCCACCGTGGCGTTAAGCAGCAGGAAAAACCCGGTCGCCAGCACGATGCCGGGCATGGCGAGGATCAGCATCCCGCTCAGCTCCAGCGTTTGCCCCCAGCGGGGATGCAGGCGCAGGCGCAGTTCCCGGCTACTCCACAGCAGCATTACCGTCAGCACAACGCTCAGCAGCCCGGCGCCCAGCGCAATGCGCAGTGAGGTAAACGTGGCCTGCCAGAGCGCGGGCTGAACCAGCACGCCGCTCACGCCCTGGCGCAGTCCGTCAACGACGACCGCCAGCAGCGGCGGCAGGATCAGCAGCAGCGCCAGCACAATCAGCAGGCCGTCCTGCAGTTGGGCGCGGCGGCTGTCCTCCGGATTTCGCCAGCCGCCGAGGCTGTCGCTTCCCGCCGGCATCGCCTTGTTCAGCCGCTGGCTGAGCAGCACCAGTCCCAGGCAGCAGATCATCTGCAGCAGCGCCAGAAGCGCGGCCCGGCCGGGATCGTAATCAAAGCTCAGCGCCTGAAAAATCGCCAGTTCGATGGTGGTGGCGCGTGGTCCGCCGCCCAGCGACAGTACGGTGGCAAAGCTGGCGAAGCAGAGCATAAAAATCAGCGCGCCGGCGGGCAGGATCTGGCGACGAAGCCACGGCCATTCCACAATGCGAAAGTGCATCCAGCCGCGCAGGCCGAGCTGGGCCGCGAGCTGGCGCTGCTCGCCGGGGATTTGCTGCAGCGCCTGCAGCAGCAGCCGGCTGGCCAGCGGCAGATTGAAGAAGATATGCGCCAGCAGAATGCCCTGCAGGCCATAGGGAGTAAAGGTGTAGTCAATGCCGACCAGCGCGCAGAGCTGAGCCAGCCAGCCGCTGCGGCCATACACGCTGAGGATGCCAAAGACGGCGACCAGCACCGGCAGCACCAGCGTCATCGCGCACAGGCGCAGCAGGCTGCTGCGCCCGGGGAAGCGGCGGCGATAGAGCGCACGAGCCAGCGGGATCGCAGGCAGCACCGACAGCAGGGCGGAGAGCAGCGCCTGCCAGAACGAAAAGCGCAGCACGTGCCAGAGATAGCTGTCTGACAGAATGCTGCGCCAGTCGCTCTGTGGCGCGTTAAACCACAGCGACAGGAAGGCCAGCAGGGCGACGCCGGCCAGCAGCAGAGCCGTCAGACCGCCCGGGATCAGCCAGCCGGGGATCAGCGGCTGACGGCGCGTTGCCATTTACCGATCCACTGGCTGCGCTGGCGGGCGACGTCCTGCGCGCTGTACTGCAGCGTCGTCGCCGGCACGGTGAGCGTATCAAAACCGGCAGGCAACGTGGTTTTGATGGCCGGATACATCCAGTTGCCGGTGGCAATGGTGTTCTGGAACGCCGGGGTCAGCAGGAACTGCATAAATTCCTGCGCCAGCTTCGGCTGTTTGCTGGCCTTAAGCTGCCCGGCCACTTCCACCTGCAGGTAGTGGCCTTCGCTGAAGCTGGCGGCGGCATACTGGTCTTTTTTCTCTTCAATCAGGTGGTAAGCAGGGGAGGTGGTGTAGCTCAGCACCATATCGCTTTCGCCCTTGAGGAACAGGCCGTAGGCTTCGCTCCAGCCTTTGGTCACGGTTACCGTTTTTTGCGCCAGCTTCTGCCACGCCGCCGGAGACTGTTCGCCGTACACCTTCTGCATCCACAGCAGCAGGCCCAGGCCCGGCGTGCTGGTGCGCGGATCTTCATAAATGACTTTCAGCGGACGGTCGCTCTCGACCAGTTCTTTCAGGCTTTTCGGCGGATTTTTCAGCCGGGTTTTGTCATAAACAAAGGCAAACCAGCCATAGTCAAACGGGACGAAGGTGCTGTTTTTCCAGCCGCCGGGTACGTTACTGCTGTCGGTATTCACCTGGCTGGCGGCGAACAGGCCGGTTTTTTCTGCCGCATCCAGCAGATTGTTGTCCAGCCCCAGCACCACGTCGGCCTGGCTGTTTTTGCCTTCCATCCGCAGGCGGTTCAGCAACGACACGCCATCCGCCAGCGCGACAAACTTCAGCTCGCAGTTGCACTGCGCTTCAAAGGCTTTTTTGACCGCCGGGCCGGGGCCCCAGTCGGCGGAGAACGAGTCGTAGGTATAAACGGTCAGCGTGTCTTTCGCGGCAGCGGCGGGCAGCGAGAACAGCACCAGCAGAGGTAAGATTTTTTTTAACACTTTGCGTTCCTTGAAATGAAGATGCGCAAAGGATCTGAGTAAACGGCACTCTCAAATCCCTACGCCGGTATGAGCCGGATCAGGTTCGACGGGTTTTCTCTCAGCGGTATCACTCTGCTGCTGCGCAGCAGGTCATCCGCACCCCGTTGAGAACGGCCTATTCTAGTGAGTTCACTCCACTAACGAAAGCTTTCATGACTCGTCCGGCGGCGCAAACCAGGCGGATTTGAAATCGAACCAGCCCAGCGTGTTCATTCTCACGCCGCGCATGCTGCGCTGGCCGTGCAGCTGCAGCCAGTGATGGAACAGCGGGTGCAGGTAATGATTGTCGATCAGCCGTTTGCTCCAGTCGGCCAGAGGCAGCTTCTGTTCCCGCCAGTGCCGGGCATCCTGATGCCAGTCGATGGGAACGCAGTGGTGCATCAACGGCATTTCGTACAGCAGTGAGAACAGCGAAAACTCCAGCGGCAGCGTAAAGTTGGCGCTGCCCAGCCAGATATCACTGTCGGCATTACCCTGATACCAGCTCTCATAGTCCAGTTCCTGCGTTATCAATTCCACGCCGTGGGCAGCCAGAATCGGCCCCAGCGCGTTGGCGATCCCCTGGTGTTCAATCTGATCGCTGTACCAGGTAATCGTCAGCGAATTCAGCCCCTCGGGCTTATCGGTAATCTCCATATCGTGGCGATGGTGCCAGCGCGGCAGCAGTCCCCAGGCCGGGAACCAGTAACGCTGATAGGCGATGCCGCTGTGGTTGAGCAGGGTAATCGGATTGAAGATTGAACTGAGCCAGCGGCGTACCGCTTCGTTACCGCCCAGCGCGGAACGCTGGTCAAACAGCAGGAAATAGCAGCCTTCTTCCAGCCGGCTCTCCTGGGGATGTTCATCGGTGTTGTCGCTTTGCAGCTTCACGCCCGAGTAAACCAGCTCATCGCTGATTTCAGGCAGCACCCAGATATTGACCTCGTCGATCAGTGCGCGATAGCCAAAATAGTCGTCGAAGGCGCTGATCCGCAGCTGGCTTTGCTGGTTGTGCTCGACGGCATACGGGCCGGTTCCCGACGGCTGACGGGCGAAATTGCGCATAAACGGCCACTCCTTTGGCAGGATCATTGCGCTGACGCTGGCCAGCAGCCAGGGGATCCAGCTGTCCGGATGCTTCAGGTGAATATCCAGCGTCCAGGGCGTTGTGGATTCAATGCGTTCGAAGTGACTGAACAGCGGCTGATCGTTTAAGCGCTGCAGACTGGCGATAACGTCTTCCATATCCAGCTCGCGCCCGTGGTGAAAACGGATCGCCGGGCGCAGGAAAAACCGCCAGTGCAGCGGAGTCAGCTGCTGCCAGTGGTGGGCGATATCGGGTTCGGCTTCCCCGTTTTCCTCATTTATTCGCGCCAGGCCGCTGAATATCTGGCGGGCGAGGTGGGTTTCCGATCGCCGCAGCGGCGTGCCCGGCAGCAAATTGAGCAGCGGCCGGTAGTAAAGAACCCGCAGGATATGTTTTCCCTGGCGGAAACTGCGCCCCAGATGGGACAGCAGCATCTGCCGCACGCGGTTTTTATCACCGACTAACTGCACCAGCTGGTCAATGCGGTCCTGCTCCAGCAGATCCTCCGCACGCTGCTGCTGCAGGGCCAGCCCGGTGTAGAGAAAACTGAGCCGTGACCGCTTGCCGCGTCCGGCTTCCGCCTGCCACTCCAGCCAGCCTGCCTCCTGCATTGCATTCAGCAGGTTGCGCATATGGCGGCGTGAGCAGCTGAGCCGCACCGCCAGATCGTTAAGGGTAGTTTCCTGCGGCTGGCCGTCGCAGTATTGCCAGAGCCGGATAAATTGCTGCTGCAAACGCGGTGAGGACATAAAAGAGGAACTCCGTAGTCAAAGCGGTCAGTTTTTCCTGCCGTATATTACGGCGATAATGGTCACAGATGGAAGAGCGGGAGGCACTCTGCGGAGTGGCGCTTGGCCATCTTTACGTGGCTGAGGTCACTGATTTCTGAGTATGGTGCTGTTCACCAGCCAGCGGGCAAAAATGTCGCTGGCTTTTTTCGTCGTTTCTCTTCTAAGCTTTTGCATTATTTCTCCCTATTTTATGCCAGTGAGGCATTGCTATGAAATCGCTGTTGGCGCGTCATCGTTTTAATCCGGTCTATCTGGCGTTTATGGCGATTACGTTCATGGTCGGCATTGCCGGTGCGCTGCAGGCACCGACGCTGAGCCTGTTCCTCAGCCGTGAGGTGGACGTGCGGCCATTTTGGGTGGGGCTGTTTTATACGGTGAACGCGGTGGCGGGGATTGTGGTCAGCCTGCTGCTGGCGAAGCGTTCCGATAATCGCGGCGATCGCCGCATGCTGATTCTGTTTTGCTGCCTGATTGCCGTGGCGAACGCCGTCCTGTTTGCATTTAATCGTCACTACCTGACGCTGATTACGCTGGGCGTGCTGCTTTCTGCGATAGCCAGCGTGGCGATGCCGCAGATTTTTGCTCTGGCGCGCGAGTATGCCGACAGTTCGGCGCGAGAGGCGGTGATGTTCAGCTCGGTGATGCGTGCGCAGATGTCACTGGCCTGGGTGATCGGGCCGCCGCTCTCCTTCTCGCTGGTACTGAACTTTGGTTTCACGCTGATGTTCAGCATCGCCGCGCTGCTGTTTGTGGTCTGCATCGCGATGATCTGGTTTACCCTGCCGTCGGTGCCCAGAGTGCTGCCGACCACGGCGGTGCCGGTGACGGAAGTTAGCGGCTTAAAGAACACCGATGTCCGGTTGCTGTTTATTGCTTCGGTGCTGATGTGGTCCTGCAACAGTATGTATGTCATTGATATGCCGCTGTATATTAGCAGTACGCTGGGCCTGCCGGACTCGCTGGCGGGTTTGCTGATGGGCACCGCCGCCGGGCTGGAAATTCCGGTGATGCTGCTGGCCGGGCGGTACGTCAGGCGCACCGGTAAGCGCAATATGATGCTGCTGGCGGTTGGCTGCGGCGCGCTGTTTTACCTTGGGCTGGTGCTGTTGCAGAATCGCGCGGCGCTGATGATTCTGCAGCTGTTTAACGCGGTATTTATCGGCATTATCGCCGGGATTGGGATGATCTGGTTCCAGGATTTGATGCCGGGGCGGCCGGGAGCGGCGACTACGCTGTTTACCAACAGTATTTCTACCGGGGTGATTCTGGCTGGGATATTCCAGGGGACCGTGGCGGAAAACTTCGGCCATCACGCGGTGTATATGCTGGCGCTGGCCCTGGTGCTGGTGTCGTTTGCGCTGTCGTGGCGAATTCGGGAAGCGCGGGCGGGATAGCAACGTTCGGTGCTTAGGCTTGTTTGGCTGTGAACTCGGTGCCCGGGCTGACCGTTACGGGCGGATCGCTGACATTCAGTGCCACGGCTGACCGTTACGGGCAGATCGCCGGGTCGCCGTGAATCCTCCCTGGAGGCCTGGCTGCCGCATCCCTGCGGCAGACCCCCGGCTAACCTGTCCCGTAATGGTCGGCCTTTCAGGCAGTGGTGTTGCTGCGGGAAACGTCGGTTTTGGCTAACGCTATATCCTTGCCAGTAGCTGATTGGTATTGGGGGAAAGGGGCTGAGAATACAGCGTACGGGTTCATTTTGCTGTGAACCCGATGCCCTGGCTGACCGTTACGGGCAGATCGCCGAGTCGCCGTAAATACGTCCCTGTAGGCTTGGCTGCCGCATCCTTGCGGCAGACACCCGGCTAACCTGTCCCGTAACGTTCGGCCTTTCAGACAATGCTGTTGCTGTGGGAAATATCTGCTTTAACTACCAGATCAGTTTTTACTGACAGAGAATGGAAGGGCAGTGAAGAAAGACTCTGGTTTTACCTTTGCAGCAACGTATTGATTAGCAGGCAATCGGTGTGGGGCGGGTTCGCAGACCGTCGGGCGCATGGACGCGCCCGTCGAGGCTACAGGGACGTATTCACGCCGAGTCCGCGAACCCGCCCCACACCGATAAGCCAGATGCGAAACAAACAGCTACACCCAATCTCAGACCGATAAGCCAGATGCGAAACAAGCAGCTACACCCAATCCCACACCGATAAGCCAGGCTCTCAACAAGCAGCAACCCTAAGTCCTACACCGATAAGCCAATCAGCGTAAAAACACCGGCTGCTTCTGCTCGTAAGCCCCGATCGCCGCATCGTGCTGTAACGTCAGACCAATCGCATCCAGACCGTTCAGCAGACAGTGACGGCGGAAACTGTCGATCTCAAAACGATACGCCTTGCTGCCCGCCCGGACCTGCTGATTCTCCAGATCGACGGTCATCTGCATCCCCGGATCGCCTGCCACCATGCGGAACAGCTCATCAACTTCACTTTCCGCCAGCGACACCAGCAGTAGCTGGTTGTTAAAGGAGTTGTTGGCAAAAATATCGGCAAAATCAGAGCCGACAATCGCCTGAATACCGTAATCGGTCAGCGCCCAGGGCGCATGCTCGCGCGATGAACCGCAGCCGAAGTTTTCGCGGGTGAGCATAATGCTGGCGCCGCTGAACTCCGGCTTGTTCAGAATGAAATCCGGGTTATCGACCTTGCCTTCTGCATCGCTGTAGCGCCAGTCGAAGAACAGGTTGCGGCCAAAACCGGTACGGGTCACCATCTGCAGGAACTGCTTGGGGATAATCGCATCGGTATCGACGTTGGCCAGGTCCATCGGCAGTACTACGCCGGTATGTTGAATAAATTTCTTCGCCATAAAAGCTCCTTACGCCAGCTCGCGGATATCAGCAAAATGCCCGGCCACCGCCGCCGCCGCCGCCATCGCCGGGCTGACCAGATGCGTGCGCCCGCCGCGGCCCTGACGGCCTTCAAAATTACGGTTGCTGGTGGACGCGCAGCGTTCGCCGGGGCTTAAACGATCGTTGTTCATGGCCAGACACATTGAGCAGCCGGGTAAACGCCACTCAAAACCGGCATCAATAAAGATCTTATCCAGCCCTTCGGCTTCGGCCTGCGCTTTCACCGGACCGGATCCCGGAACCACGTAACCCTGCACGCCCTCGGCAATTTTATGGCCTTTCACTACCGCCGCCGCCGCGCGCAGATCCTCAATGCGGGAGTTGGTGCAGGAGCCGATAAAGACTTTATCAATGCGCACATCAGTCAGGCGAATACCGGGTTTCAGATCCATATAGGCCAGGGCTTTCTCGGCGGAGGCGCGCTCCACCGGATCGCTGAATGAAACCGGGTCGGGGATCGGATCGCTGACGGCAATCACCTGGCCGGGGTTGGTTCCCCAGGTAACCTGCGGTGCGATTTCTCCCGCTTCCAGCGTGACCACTTTATCAAAGTGCGCGCCGTCATCGGACTTCAGCGTGCGCCAGTAATCCACCGCCTGCTGCCACTGGTCATCTTTTGGTGCAAAACGGCGGCCTTTAACATAGTTAAAGGTGGTGTCATCCGGCGCAACCAGACCGGCTTTCGCACCCAGTTCGATAGCCATATTGCACAGGGTCATGCGGCCTTCCATGCTCAGTGCCGCTACCGCCTCACCGCAAAATTCCACCACGTGACCGTTCCCGCCGCCGCTACCGGTTTTACCGATAATCGCCAGCGCGATATCTTTGGCGGTGATCCCGGGTGCCGTTTTTCCGCGGACTTCCACCTTCATGGTTTTTGCCCGTGCCTGCTTCAGCGTCTGCGTTGCCAGCACGTGTTCAACTTCGGACGTGCCGATACCAAACGCCAGCGCACCCAGCGCACCGTGGGTAGAGGTGTGGGAATCACCGCAGACAATAGTCATGCCGGGCAGCGACAGACCCTGTTCCGGCCCCATAACGTGAACGATGCCCTGGAACTGATGGCTGAGATCGAAAAGCTGTACGCCAAAGGCTTCACAGTTTTTGATCAGCATCGACATCTGAATACGCGCCATCTCACCGCTGGCGTTGATGTCCCGGCTCTGGGTTGAAACGTTGTGATCCATCGTGGCGAAGGTTTTTGACGGCTGGCGCACCGGACGTCCGTGCGCGCGCAGTCCGTCAAAGGCCTGGGCTGATGTCACCTCATGAACGAGGTGACGATCGATGTAGATCAGCGGTGTTTCGTTGGGTGCTTCGTGCACGACATGCGCATCAAACAGCTTCTCGTACAGTGTTTTCATAATTATGCTTCGCGAATAAACCGGGCAATGATGTCGCCCATTTCATCGGTGCCGATAGCCTTGCCGTTGCCGGCTAAGTCACCGGTGCGATAACCTTCTTCCAGCGCCCGGCTGATAGCCTGCTCAATGGCATCGGCGGCGTTGCCCGCGTCCAGGCTGTAGCGCAACAGCAGCGCCAGCGACAGGATTTGCGCGATTGGGTTAGCGATATTTTTACCGGCGATATCCGGTGCTGAACCGCCCGCCGGTTCAAACAGGCCGAAGCCCTGTTCGTTCAGGCTGGCTGACGGCAGCATGCCCATTGAGCCGGTGATCATTGCGCACTCATCGGAAAGAATGTCGCCAAACAGGTTGGAACACAGCATCACGTCGAACTGCGACGGCGCTTTGATCAGCTGCATGGTGGCGTTGTCGATATACATATGGCTCAGCTCAACGTCCGGATAGTCCTGCGCGACTTCGGTCACGATCTGACGCCAGAGGATTGAGGACTGCAGCACGTTAGCTTTATCGATTGAGGTCACTTTCTTGCGGCGCTTGCGCGCGGATTCGAAGGCGATACGCGCAATGCGTTCGATCTCAAAACGGTGATACACCTCGGTGTCGAATGCACGTTCGTGCATGCCGCTGCCTTCACGGCCTTTAGGCTGTCCGAAGTAGATCCCGCCGGTCAGTTCACGCACCACCAGGATATCAAAGCCTTTGTCGGCAATGTCGCGGCGCAGCGGGCAGAACTCTTCCAGGCCCTGATACAGGCTGGCAGGGCGCAGGTTGCTGAACAGTTTGAAGTGCTTACGCAGCGGCAGCAGCGCACCGCGCTCCGGCTGCTCTGCCGGTGGCAGATGTTCCCACTTCGGGCCACCCACGGAACCAAACAGGATCGCATCCGCCTGCTCACAGCCTTTTACCGTGGCTTCCGGCAACGGCACGCCGTGGCGATCGATGGCCACACCGCCAACGTCATATTCGCTGGTGGTGATACGCAGGCTGAAGCGCTGGCGAATGCTTTCCAGCACTTTGCCGGCCTGCGCCATGACTTCGGGTCCGATGCCGTCACCGGGTAATACAGCGAGATGATAGGTTCTGGACATGATTACACGGTTTCCTTTTGATCCTGTTGAGTCGACTTACGTTGCAGTTCCTGCTCGACCTGGCGGGCGCGCCAGATGTTGTTCAGCGCATGTACCATGGCTTTAGCGGAAGATTCGACGATATCGGTCGCCAGACCGACGCCGTGGAATTTGCGTCCATTATATTTCACCACGATGTCCACCTGGCCCAGCGCGTCTTTACCGTGGCCTTTGGCGGTCAGCTGATAGTTGATCAGCTCGGCGTCAAAATCGGTAATGCGGTTGATGGCCTGGTATACCGCATCAACCGGGCCGTTGCCGGTTGCCGCTTCGGTTTTCTGCTCTTCGCCGCACAGCAGCTGCACGGTGGCGGTGGCGATTACGCTGGAGCCGGACTGCACGTTAAAGGTATCCAGCGAGAAGAACTCCGGCTCTTCCGACTGTTTGTTGATAAACGCCATCGCTTCCAGATCGTAATCGAAGACCTGGCCTTTTTTATCGGCCAGCGCTTTGAAATCTTCGTACAGCGTATCCAGATTATAATCGGATTCGCTGTAGCCCATCTCTTCCATGCGGTGCTTGACGGCTGCGCGGCCGGAGCGGGAGGTCAGGTTCAACTGCACCTGCTTCAGACCAATGGATTCCGGGGTCAGGATTTCGTAGTTTTCACGGTTCTTCAGCACGCCATCCTGGTGGATACCGGAGGAGTGGGCGAAGGCATTGGAACCAATTACCGCTTTATGCGCCGGGATGGGCATGTTGCAAATCTGGCTGACGGTCTGGCAGGTGCGATAGATTTCCTGGTGGTTGATGCGGGTATGCACGTTCATCAACTGACCGCGGGTTTTAATCGCCATAATGGTTTCTTCCAGCGCACAGTTACCGGCACGCTCGCCCAGACCGTTCATCGCGCCTTCAATCTGGCGTGCACCGGCATTGACGGCGGCCAGCGCGTTGCCAACGGCCATTCCCAGATCGTCGTGGGTATGTACGGACAGAATGGCTTTGTCGATGTTCGGCACGCGTTCGCGCAGCTGGGTGAAGATGTTGGCGTATTCGTAGGGCAGGGTGTAGCCAACGGTATCTGGAATGTTGATGGTGGTGGCACCCGCGTTAATTGCGGCTTCCACCACGCGGCACAGGTCGTCAATCGGGGTACGACCGCCGTCCTCGCAGGAGAACTCCACGTCATCGGTGTAATTACGTGCCCGCTTCACCATCTTCACCGCGCGCTCAATCACTTCCGGCAGCGTACTGCGCAGCTTGGTGGCAATGTGCATGGGCGATGTCGCCAGGAAGGTATGAATACGGTAGGCCTCGGCCACGCGCAGCGCTTCGTAAGCTGCGTCGATATCTTTTTCCACACAGCGTGCCAGACCGCAAACGCGGCTGTTTTTAATCTGACGGGCAATGGTCTGCACGGATTCAAAATCACCGGGAGAAGACACCGGGAAGCCGACCTCCATCACATCCACGCCCATACGCTCCAGTGCCAGGGCAATTTGCAGTTTTTCTTTCACACTCAGGCTGGCCTGTAATGCCTGCTCACCATCGCGCAGAGTGGTATCGAAAATAATGACTTGTTGGCTCATGGGTTAATTCCTTGTCGTGATTACGTCGGGCCTGGCCGCGAGCATAAAAAAACCCGCGCATTGGCGCGGGTTTCTTAGGTCTTGCAGGCCTGAATCAGTGATTGATTCCGCCCACTCGTCTACCGCGCAACGAAGATGCGTTTAGTAGTAGACCGAGTAGGCGGATGGAACGAATCATTGACCCAGACCTCATAAATTCAAAGTGACATTATTGATACCTGATAACGGGGCGGGCTGTCAACTTTCACTATGGGGTTATTAACGTGGGGAGCACGATGCCTTTAGGAAAATATTCTGGCGGTCGGCGGCGTGTCAGAAGAATAGGTAGCTGAAGAACATTTTCGATCGTGATATGACGGACTTATCGATGGTTCAGGGCGTTATTTCTATTTACAATGTATTGATATATATAGGTTTTTATTGTTTTAACTGGGTGCTGCTCCGCCGTGATGGTTTCGGGTTTTTTGGATTAAAATATTACCTTTAGTTTAAAACTTAGTAGATATAACTAAAAAAAACGAACAGTCAGTGCGGCCCTCCGTTTTTTTTATCCTGCTCCGTTTTGATAACAAAACGATCGCGCTGATAATTAACTAAAGCTCAGTACATTCCGCTTTTATAACGCTTTAAGTTCAGTGTTATTGTCGATAGCAGAGGCCGGGGGGCAGAGCCTTAATCATCCCTTTCCGCACCCTGTGTGTGGTTTGCCGTTTGCCTGCCAGGTTTTCTACGGTTATGGTAATCGGCATAACCTCAAACCAAAAAAATGACCGGGGCTCTGCCCTGTACCTGGATTTTGGAAATGACTTCCAATTTCTAAGCATAAAACACGGGTGTTGAACCTATCCGGCAGAGAGCTTACCTGCTGGATAACTCTGTACCTTGAAAGCCTGGAGGCAAAGATGGAGATGTTGTCAGGAGCCGAGATGGTGGTCCGATCGTTAATCGATCAGGGCGTAAAACATGTATTCGGCTACCCCGGTGGAGCGGTCCTTGATATTTATGACGCTCTGCAAACCGTTGGTGGTGTCGACCATATTCTGGTCCGCCACGAGCAGGGCGCAGTGCATATGGCGGATGGTTATGCACGCGCAACCGGCGATGTCGGTGTGGTGCTGGTGACCTCCGGCCCCGGTGCAACCAATGCGATTACCGGTATTGCCACGGCCTATATGGATTCAATTCCAATGGTCGTGCTTTCCGGCCAGGTGATGTCCTCGCTGATTGGCTACGATGCCTTCCAGGAGTGCGACATGGTGGGGATTTCCCGCCCGGTGGTGAAGCACAGCTTTATGGTGAAGAGCGTGGAAGATATCCCGACCATCATGAAGAAAGCCTTCTGGCTGGCGGCGAGCGGTCGTCCCGGCCCGGTAGTGGTCGATCTGCCGAAAGATATGATGAACCCGGCGAATAAACTGCCTTATGTCTGGCCGGAAGAAGTCAGCATGCGTTCTTATAACCCGACCACTCAGGGTCATAAAGGGCAGATTAAACGTGCGCTGCAAACGCTGTTAGCGGCGAAGCAGCCGGTGATCTATGCCGGCGGTGGCGTGATTAACGCCGCCTGTCATGAAGAGCTGCGCCAGCTGGCGGAGAAACTCAACGTGCCGGTCACCACATCGCTGATGGGCTTGGGTGCCTTCCCGGGAACGCATCGCCAGTGTGTGGGCATGCTGGGTATGCACGGCACCTATGAAGCCAACATGACTATGCACCACTCCGACGTTATTTTTGCCGTCGGCGTGCGCTTTGATGACCGCACAACCAACAATCTGGCGAAATACTGCCCGAATGCCACCGTGCTGCATATTGATATCGACCCGACCTCTATTTCCAAAACCGTATCGGCGGACGTGCCGATCGTGGGCGATGCGAAGCTGGTTTTACAGCAGATGCTGGAGCTGCTGGCGCAAAGCGACGCGCAGCAGAATTATGACAGCCTGCGCGACTGGTGGCAGCGTATTGAACAGTGGCGCGCGCGTCATTGCCTGGAGTTCGATCGCACCAGCGATAAAATAAAACCGCAGGCGGTTATCGAAACTATCTGCCGCCTGACCAAAGGCGATGCTTACGTCACTTCCGACGTGGGCCAGCACCAGATGTTTGCCGCGCTTTACTATCAGTTCGACAAACCACGCCGCTGGATCAACTCGGGTGGCCTGGGCACGATGGGCTTCGGCCTGCCTGCCGCGCTGGGCGTGAAGCTGGCGCTGCCGCAGGAAACCGTGGTGTGTGTGACCGGTGACGGCAGTATTCAGATGAATATCCAGGAGCTGTCTACCGCGTTGCAGTACGGCATCCCGGTGCTGGTGCTGAACCTCAACAACCGCTTCCTGGGCATGGTGAAGCAGTGGCAGGATATGATCTATTCTGGCCGCCACTCACAGTCCTACATGGAATCGCTGCCTGATTTCGTTCGTCTGGCAGAAGCCTATGGCCATGTGGGCATCTCTATCGATCGTCCGGAAGAGCTGGAGTCGAAACTGGCCGAGGCGCTGGAGCAGGTTCGCAATGAGCGTCTGGTGTTTGTGGATGTGAATGTGGATGGTACCGAACACGTCTACCCGATGCATATTCGCGGTGGCGCTATGGATGAAATGTGGCTGAGCAAAACGGAGAGGACTTAATTATGCGTCGTGTATTATCGGTTCTGCTGGAAAACGAATCCGGCGCATTGTCCCGCGTGGTAGGACTGTTCTCTCAGCGTGGCTACAACATTGAAAGTCTGACGGTTGCGCCTACCGACGACCCCACTCTGTCGCGAATGACCATTCAAACCGTCGGCGACCAGAAAGTGCTGGAGCAGATTGAGAAGCAGCTCCACAAGCTGGTGGATGTGCTTCGCGTCAGCGAACTGGGCCAGGGTGCATTTGTTGAACGCGAGATCATGCTGGTGAAAATCCAGGCGACCGGTTACGGTCGTGAAGAGGTCAAACGCAGTGCGGAAATTTTCCGTGGTCAAATCGTGGATGTGACGCCTTCGCTTTACACGGTTCAGCTTGCTGGTACCAGCGATAAGCTTGACGCCTTCCTCAGCACCGTGCGCGAAGTTGCGGAAATTGTTGAAGTTGCGCGTTCAGGCATCGTCGGCGTGGCACGCGGCGAGCGCATCATGCGCTAATTGTCCCTGACGATTTTACAGACAGTCTGCTAACCCGGCGTAATGCCGGGTTTTTTTATTTTTTGCTCAAATGCCCCCGCCGCTGATGAAAAGCTGTTGCCCGCTAAACTATTCTGCGGTTAGATGTTATAAACGACTTATCCATAGATGTACTGTGGCTATTGGCCGCAGATACGCGACAGAAGTGTGGGGTTATTGTGAAACTGGATGAAATTGCCCGCCTGGCCGGTGTATCACGCACGACAGCAAGCTATGTCATCAACGGCAAAGCAAAGCAGTATCGTGTCAGCGATAAAACCGTCGAGAAGGTGATGGCGGTGGTGCGTGAGCATAATTACCATCCGAACGCGGTGGCGGCAGGGCTTCGTGCCGGCCGAACCCGATCAATAGGACTGGTTATTCCCGATCTGGAGAATACCAGCTATACCCGAATAGCGAACTACCTGGAACGCCAGGCGCGTCAGCGCGGCTACCAGCTGCTGATCGCCTGCTCGGAAGACCAGCCAGATAACGAAATGCGCTGCGTGGAGCACCTGCTTCAGCGGCAGGTCGATGCAATTATTGTGTCCACCTCGCTGCCGCCTGAGCATCCGTTCTACCAGCGCTGGATTAACGATCCGCTGCCGATTATCGCGCTGGACCGCGCGCTCGATCGTGAGCACTTTACCAGCGTGGTTGGGGCAGACCAGGACGATGCCGAGGCACTGGCGGCGGAACTGCGCAAGCTGCCGGTTAAATCGGTGCTGTTCCTCGGCGCGCTGCCGGAGCTGTCGGTCAGCTTCCTGCGCGAGCTGGGCTTCCGCGATGCGTGGAAGGGTGACGAACGGCAGATCGACTATGTGTATGCCAACAGCTTTGAGCGCCATGCTGCCGCGGCGCTGTTTGAAAAGTACCTCGAAACGCACGACATGCCGGAGGCGCTGTTTACCACGTCCTTTGGCCTGCTTCAGGGGGTGATGGATGTAACGCTGAAATCGGAAGGGCGGCTGCCGAAAGATCTGGCAATAGCGACCTTTGGCGATCATGAACTGCTCGATTTCCTGGAATGCCCGGTACTGGCCGTGGGTCAGCGGCATCGGGATGTCGCTGAGCGGGTTCTGGAACTGGTATTAGCCAGCCTTGATGAGCCGCGCAAACCGAAACCCGGCCTGACGCGTATTCGCCGCAATCTTTACCGGCGTGGGCGCTTAAATCGTAAAACTCTCTAACTATTCAGATTGGATAAGGCAGCTCAGGCTGCCTTTTACATATCCCTGCATTTACTCTGCGTTACTCTCATAACCTGTCACATTCGATGGCAAAAAATATCTTGTATTTGAGATTCATCTTATAGGTATTGAGTAAATATAAGTAAACGGGTTAAAAAATGTTGCACAGCTGATTATATAAGCTAGCAAATAATAATAATCCTACGAACGCGTTGCATTCAGCCTACCCGTGCAGCCGTATCGCGCTGGGAAAACCCTCGGAAATGCCTTAAAATGCAGCCCGCGTCGCAAAGCTGAGCACTTATTTCATTTCGTCCCTGAGTGGTATATTTTTGAGCAATTTAAACGGTCGGATAAATTTCCTGCCACTATTCATTAGTTTATTCTCGGTATATCCCTCCAGGCGGTTTGTTTTTAAGTTCCCCGCTTTTTATTCCTCTGAGAAATAATGCCTTTCTGCCATGACTGCGGCTTGACAATGTTTTCCTTCGCTCCGTAAACTCTTTTAGTGGGAATTTGTGGTGTAAAGTGGTGTTTTGGGGTAACTGGAGGGGCAGACTGGCATGTTCCGCGGGGCAACGTTGGTTAATCTCGACAGCAAGGGGCGGCTCGCCGTACCAACGCGATATCGCGATACGCTGATCGAGGAGTCTCAGGGGCAAATGGTTTGTACCATTGACCTCCACCAGCCATGCCTGCTGCTTTATACGCTACCCGAATGGGAAATTATTGAACAAAAGCTGTCTCGCTTATCCAGCATGATCCCGGCAGAGCGGCGCGTTCAGCGTCTGTTGCTGGGCCATGCCAGTGAATGCCAGATGGACAGTGCAGGCCGTTTGCTGCTGGCGAATACCCTTCGTCAGCACGCGGCGCTGACTAAAGAAGTGATGCTGGTTGGACAGTTCAACAAGTTTGAGCTGTGGGATGAACAGACCTGGTATCAACAAGTCAAGGAAGATATAGACGCAGAGCATACCTCTCAGCAGCCTTTGTCTGAGCGGTTGCAGGATTTGTCGTTATAGCTATGCAGGATACTTTTAATCACACCACGGTGCTGTTGGATGAGGCGGTTAACGGCCTCAATATCAAATCTGACGGCATCTATATTGATGGCACCTTCGGGCGCGGCGGGCACTCACGCCTGATCCTCTCCCAGCTAGGTGAGCATGGACGTCTTTATGCCATCGACCGCGATCCGCAAGCTATTGCTGCTGCCGCTGAGATTACCGATCCACGCTTCAGCATTATTCACGGGCCGTTTTCGGCGCTCGCTGAATACATGGCCGAACGCGGCCTGAGCGGTAAGATCGATGGAATCTTGCTCGATCTGGGCGTTTCGTCTCCGCAGCTCGATGACGCAGAGCGCGGTTTTTCGTTTATGCGTGACGGGCCGCTGGATATGCGCATGGACCCGACGCGCGGTCACTCAGCGGCTGAATGGCTGCTGCATGCCGACGAGAGTGATATCGCGTTTGTGCTGAAAACCTTCGGTGAAGAACGCTTCGCCAAGCGTATCGCCCGCGCCATCGTTGAACGCAATCGCGTGGAACCGATGACCCGGACAAAAGAGCTGGCCGATGTGATTTATGCGGCAACGCCGGTGAAAGACAAGTTCAAGCACCCGGCGACGCGCAGTTTCCAGGCTATCCGTATCTGGGTTAACAGCGAGCTGGAAGAGATCGAGCAGGCGCTTAAGGGTGCGCTCAGCGCGCTGGCACCGGGTGGGCGGCTGTCGATTATCAGCTTCCACTCGCTGGAAGACCGTATCGTGAAGCGCTTTATGCGTGAGCAAAGCCGCGGACCGCAGGTGCCACACGGCCTGCCGATGACCGAAGCGCAGCTCAGCAGCCTTGGCGGGCGCCAGCTGAAGGCGCTGGGTAAAATGATGCCGGGTGACGCGGAAATCGCTGAAAACCCACGCGCGCGGAGTTCCGTACTGCGTATTGCGGAGAGAACGGCATCATGATCGGTAACGAGCGTCACAGCTTACCCGGCGTTATCGGTGGTGACCTGTTACGTCACGGCAAGATCCCGCTGATCCTGCTGGTTTCAGTGCTGGTTTCTTCCGTCCTGGTGGTCACTACGGCGCATAAAACGCGCCTGCTGACCGCTCAGCGTGAGCAGCTGGTTCTGGAACGTGACGCGCTGGATATTGAGTGGCGCAACCTGATCCTTGAAGAAAATGCACTGGGCGATCACAGTCGTGTGGAGCGGATAGCAACAGAGAAACTTCAACTACAACACGTTGATCCTTCTCAAGAAAACATTGTGGTACAGCAATAAGGAAACACGGACTCAATGAGAGCCGCAGGCAAAACGCAGAAACTGAAACGCACGGAAGATAAGGCCAGCTTCGTAAGCTGGCGTTTTGCGTTGCTGTGCGGCGGTATTTTTCTTGCCCTGATCGGGCTGCTGCTGCGCGTTGCCTATCTGCAGGTGATTAATCCAGACCGGCTGGTGCGCGAAGGGGATATGCGTTCCCTGCGCGTGCAGGCGATCCCGACGTCTCGCGGCATGATCAGCGACCGGGCCGGGCGTCCGCTGGCGGTGAGCGTGCCGGTGAATGCGATCTGGGCCGATCCGAAAGAACTTCACGACAAGGGTGGCATTACCCTCGACAGCCGCTGGAAGGCGCTGTCCGATGCGCTATCCATTCCTCTTGACCAGATGGCCACCCGCGTTAACGCCAATCCCAACGGCCGTTTTGTCTATCTGGCGCGCCAGGTGAATCCGGCAATTGGCGACTACATCAAAAAACTCAAGCTGCCCGGGATTTATCTGCGCGAAGAATCCCGCCGCTATTACCCGGCAGGGCAGGTGACCTCCCATCTGATTGGCTTTACCAATATTGATGGTCAGGGCATTGAGGGCGTTGAAAAAAGCTTTGATAAATGGCTGACCGGCCAGCCCGGTGAGCGCACGGTACGTAAGGATCGTAAGGGCCGCGTCATTGAGGATATCTCCTCCGTCGACAGTCAGGCAGCGCATAACCTGGCGTTGAGCATTGACGAACGTCTGCAGGCGCTGGTGTACCGCGAACTGAATAACGCGGTGGCGTTTAACAAGGCGGAATCAGGGACGGCGGTGCTGGTGGATGTTAACACCGGCGAAGTGCTGGCCATGGCCAACAGCCCGGCGTACAACCCTAATAATCTTGCCAATACCACCAAAGATGTGATGCGTAATCGGGCGATTACCGACATCTTCGAGCCGGGCTCCACCGTGAAACCGATGGTGGTAATGACCGCGCTGCAGCGGGGCGTGGTGCGTGAAAACAGCGTGCTGAATACCATTCCTTATCGAATTAACGGCCATGAGATCAAAGACGTGGCGCGTTACAGTGAACTCACCCTGACCGGGGTGCTCCAGAAGTCGTCTAACGTCGGGGTTTCTCGCCTGGCGCTGGCGATGCCGTCCAATGCGCTGGTAGACACTTACGCGCGCTTTGGATTTGGCAAAGCGACCAATTTGGGGTTGGTCGGAGAAAGCAGTGGCTTATATCCTCAAAAACAACGGTGGTCTGACATAGAGAGGGCCACCTTCTCTTACGGCTACGGGCTGATGGTAACGCCGTTACAGTTAGCGCGAGTCTATGCAACCATCGGCAGCTATGGCGTATATCGCCCGCTGTCGATCACCAAAGTTGACCCGCCAGTAGCGGGTCAACGCGTCTTCCCTGAAGCGACCGTGCGCACCGTGGTGCATATGATGGAGAGCGTGGCTCTGCCTGGCGGCGGCGGGGTGAAGGCGGCCATCAAAGGCTATCGTATTGCGATTAAGACCGGTACGGCGAAGAAAGTCGGCCCGGATGGCAAATACGTCAATAAATACATTGCTTATACCGCCGGTGTTGCACCGGCAAGCAACCCTCGTTTTGCGCTGGTGGTAGTGATTAACGATCCGCAGGCCGGCAAATATTACGGCGGTGCGGTTTCTGCACCGGTGTTTGGCGCGATTATGGGTGGCGTACTGCGCACCATGAACGTTGAGCCGGATGCGCTGCCGACCACTGACAAAAGCGAGATGGTAACTAACAAGAGTGAGGGATCGCGTGACCGATCGTAATCTGCACGACTTACTGGCCCCCTGGGTAGCTGGTTTGCCTGCGCGCGCGCTGAATGAAATGACACTGGACAGCCGCGTTGCGGCTTCCGGCGATCTCTTTGTAGCGATTAAAGGACATGCGGCAGATGGCCGTCGTTTTATCCCCCAGGCGATTGCCCAGGGCGTGGCGGCGGTGATTGCGGACGCCGAAGGCGAAGCGGAAGACGGCAGCGTAGTGGAAATGCACGGCGTACCGGTGATTTACCTGTCGCAGCTTTCCCAGCGGCTGTCCGCGCTGGCCGGGCGCTTCTATCAGCAGCCCGGCGAGAAGTTGAAGCTTATCGGCGTGACAGGCACCAACGGCAAAACCACCACGACGCAGCTTTTAGCCCAGTGGGCGCAGCTGCTGGGTGAAACCGGCGCGGTGATGGGAACCGTGGGTAACGGCCTGTACGGCCAGCTGGCCGCCGCTGAAAACACCACCGGCTCCGCGGTTGACGTCCAGCATCAGCTGGCATCGCTGGTTGAGAAAGGCGCGACGCTGGCGGCCATGGAGATTTCCTCCCACGGCCTGGTGCAGCACCGCGTTGCCGCTCTGCCGTTTGCCGCTGCGGCATTTACCAACCTGAGCCGCGATCACCTCGACTATCATGGTGATATGGCGCGTTACGAAGCGGCAAAATGGCTGCTTTTTGCCGAGCATCAGGTGGGTGAAGCCATCATTAATGCCGATGACGAAGTTGGCCGCTGCTGGCTGCAGCAGCTTCCTGATGCTGTTGCCGTCACCATGGAAAATAATTTGCAGTCCGACTGCCACGGGCGCTGGTTAAAAGCGACCGACGTGCACTATCACGACGGCGGTGCGAGCGTGAAGTTTGCCTCCAGCTGGGGCAACGGTGAATTTGAAAGCCGCCTGATGGGTGCCTTTAACGTCAGCAACCTGCTGGTGGCCCTGGCGACGCTGCTGTCGCTTGATTATCCACTGGCCGCACTGACCGCAACGGCAAACCAGCTACAGCCGGTGACAGGCCGTATGGAAGTGTTTACTGCCCCGGGCAAACCGACGGTAGTCGTGGATTACGCCCACACCCCGGATGCGCTGGAAAAAGCGCTGGCTGCTGCGCGCTTGCACTGCAAAGGCAAGCTGTGGTGCGTGTTCGGCTGCGGTGGCGATCGCGATAAAGGCAAGCGTCCGTTGATGGGCGCTATCGCCGAGCAGTTTGCCGATGTAGTGGTGATCACCGATGACAATCCGCGCAGTGAAGATCCGGCGTCGATTGTGGCCGATGTGCTTACCGGTCTGCTGGATCCAAGCCGCGCTCGCGTTGTTCTTGGACGTGCGCAAGCGGTCACTAACGCCGTCATGCAGGCGCAGGAAGGCGACATCGTGCTGGTGGCGGGGAAAGGCCACGAGGATTATCAAATCATCGGCCAGCAGCGCTTTGATTATTCCGACCGGGTTACCGTCGCGCGGCTGCTGGGGGTGGTGGCATGATCGCCTTTACCCTGAAGCAGCTGGCCGAAATCACCGGGGGAACGCTGTTCGGTAACGATGCAACGATCGATGCCGTCACCACCGACACCCGTAAGATTACCGCCGGTTGCCTGTTTATTGCCCTTAAGGGCGAGCGTTTCGATGCGCATGACTTCGCGGACGAGGCGGTTAAGGCCGGTTCTTCGGCACTGTTGGTGAGTAAGCGCTTACCAGTAGAGGTCGCTCAGGTGGTGGTGGAAGACACCCGCCTCGCGCTTGGTCGCATTGCCGGTTGGGTGCGCCAGCAGTCTTCTGCCCGCGTGGTCGCGCTGACCGGTTCCTCCGGCAAAACGTCCGTGAAAGAAATGACCGCCGCGATCCTGCGTGAATGTGGCGAAACGCTGTACACCGCGGGCAATCTTAATAATGACATCGGCGTGCCGCTGACGCTGCTGCGCCTGACGGCAGAACATCAGTATGCGGTGATTGAGCTGGGTGCAAACCACCAGGGTGAGATCGCTTACACCACCGAATTAACCCGCCCGGAAGCGGCGCTGGTCAATAATCTGGCGGCGGCGCATCTGGAAGGCTTTGGCTCTCTAGCCGGAGTGGCAAAGGCCAAAGGCGAAATTTTTAACGGGCTGCCACTGCACGGCACGGCCATTATCAACGCCGACAGCAATGACTGGCCGCACTGGCAGGCATCGCTTCAGAGCAAAACCGTCTGGCGTTTTTCGCCGGAGCAGCAGGCCGACGGCGACTTCTATGCCAGCGGGGTCCGCTTCAGCACCCGCGGAACGCTTTTTGTCATGCATACCCCGCAGGGCGAGATCGACATTACGCTGCCGCTGCCGGGCCGCCACAATATTGCCAACGCGCTCGCCGCCGCTGCGCTTTCACTTTCGGTGGGCGCACCGCTCAGCGCTATTCGTCAGGGGCTGAGTTCGCTGCAGGCCGTGCCGGGTCGTCTGTTCCCTGTTGTGCTTGATGACGATCGGCTGCTGCTGGATGACAGCTACAACGCCAACGTCGGATCCATGACGGCGGCTGCACAGGTGCTGGCTGAAATGCCGGGCTACCGCGTGATGATCGTTGGCGATATGGGCGAGCTTGGGGCGGAGGCTGCCGAATGCCACCGTCAGGTCGGCGAAGCAATTCGCCTGGCCGGGATCGATAAGGTTTTAAGCACGGGCAACCTCAGCCATGACATCAGCGATGCCAGCGGCGTAGGGGAGCATTTCAGTGATAAGGCATTACTTAGCGCTCGCGCGCTGGCGCTGCTTTCTGAACATCAAAAGATAACCGTATTAGTCAAAGGATCGCGTAGTTCTGCAATGGAGCAGATCGTACGTACCTTACAGGAGAAAGGCGCATGTTAGTCTGGCTGGCCGAGCATTTGGTCTCTTTATATTCTGGCTTTAACGTCTTTTCGTATCTGACGTTTCGCGCCATTGTCAGCCTGCTGACCGCATTGTTTATCTCGCTGTGGATGGGCCCACGGATGATCGCCCGCCTGCAGGAAATGTCATTTGGCCAGGTGGTGCGTAACGATGGCCCGGAGTCGCACTTCAGCAAGCGCGGCACGCCGACCATGGGCGGGATTATGATCCTGACCTCGATCACCATTTCCGTTCTGCTGTGGGCCTATCCGTCAAATCCTTACGTCTGGTGCGTGCTGTTTGTGCTGGTGGGCTACGGCATTGTTGGCTTTGTGGATGATTACCGCAAGGTCGTGCGCAAGGATACCAAGGGGCTTATCGCCCGCTGGAAATACTTCTGGCAGTCGGTTATCGCTCTGGCCGTGGCCTTTGCGATGTATGCGATTGGTAAAGACACGCCGGCTACTCAGCTGGTCGTACCGTTCTTTAAGGATGTGATGCCGCAGCTGGGCCTGCTTTATCTGCTGCTGGCCTACTTCGTCATCGTTGGCACCAGCAACGCCGTTAACCTCACCGATGGCCTGGACGGGCTGGCGATTATGCCAACGGTGTTTGTTGCAGCAGGTTTTGCCTTAGTTGCCTGGGCCACCGGTAACGTCAAATTCGCTGAGTATCTGCATATTCCTTATCTGCGCCATGCCGGTGAGCTGGTGATTGTCTGTACCGCGATTGTCGGTGCCGGCCTTGGATTCCTGTGGTTTAACACCTATCCGGCGCAGGTCTTTATGGGTGATGTCGGTTCTCTGGCACTCGGCGGTGCGCTCGGTACGATCGCCGTGCTGCTGCGTCAGGAGTTCCTGCTGGTGATTATGGGCGGCGTATTCGTGGTCGAAACCCTGTCCGTTATTCTGCAGGTTGGCTCGTTTAAATTGCGCGGCCAGCGTATTTTCCGCATGGCGCCGATTCACCACCATTACGAACTGAAAGGCTGGCCGGAACCGCGCGTGATCGTGCGCTTCTGGATTATTTCACTGATGCTGGTGCTGATTGGCCTGGCAACGCTGAAGGTACGTTAATCATGGCTGACTATCAGGGTAAAAAAGTCGTCATCATCGGATTGGGCCTCACCGGCCTTTCCTGCGTTGATTTCTTTTTAGCGCGCGGCGTAACGCCGCGCGTGATGGATACCCGCGTCGTACCGCCAGGGCTGGAAAAACTCCCGGCGGCGGTTGAACGCTGGCTGGGATCGCTGAACGACAGCTGGCTTCTGGACGCTGACCTGATAGTCGCCAGCCCGGGGATGGCTCTGGCGCATCCTTCACTGATGGATGCGGCGGAGGCGGGCGTTGAGATTGTTGGCGATATCGAACTGTTCTGCCGCGAAGCTCAGGCACCGATTGTCGCCATTACCGGCTCGAACGGGAAAAGCACCGTCACAACGCTGGTGGGCGAAATGGCACAGGCCGCAGGCTGGCAGGTGGGCGTCGGCGGCAATATCGGCCTCCCGGCGCTGATGCTGCTGGATAAACCGGCGCAGCTGTACGTGCTGGAACTTTCCAGCTTCCAGCTGGAAACAACGAGCAGCCTGCACGCGGCGGCGGCAACCATCCTCAACGTCACTGAAGATCATATGGACCGCTACCCGCTCGGCATGCAGCAGTATCGTGCCGCCAAGTTACGGATTTATGAAAACGCGGCGGTGTGCGTGGTCAACGCGGATGACGCCATGACCATGCCGGTACGCGGCGCTGACCAGCGCTGCGTCAGCTTTGGCGTGGACGTGGGTGACTATCATCTTAATCGCCAGCAGGGGAATACCTGGCTGCGGGTCAAAGGTGAGAAGGTGCTGAACACCGCTGAAATGAACCTGACGGGCCAACATAACTTCACCAATGCGCTGGCCGCGCTGGCGCTGGCGGATGCCGTCGGCCTGCCGCGTGCGACCAGCCTGAAAGCCCTGACGACCTTCGCTGGCCTGGCACACCGCTTCCAGCTGGTGCGTGACAATAACGGCGTGCGCTGGATCAACGATTCCAAAGCCACCAACGTTGGCAGTACCGAGGCGGCGCTGAATGGTTTACAGGTTGCCGGTACGCTGTGGCTGCTACTGGGCGGAGACGGCAAATCCGCCGATTTCAGCTCGCTGACCCGCTACCTGCAGGGCGACAACATTCGCGTTTACTGCTTTGGCCGCGACGGCGCGGAACTGGCGGCGCTGCGGCCGGACATCTCTGTACAGACGGAGACGATGGCGGAAGCGATGGCGCAGATTGCCGTTCAGGTGAAATCGGGCGATATGGTGCTGCTGTCACCCGCCTGTGCCAGCCTCGATCAGTTTAAAAACTTTGAGCAGCGCGGCGACCTGTTTGCCCAGCTGGCACAGGAGATGGGCTGATGCGTATACCCGGTCTGAGCCTTGCCGGTGGCATTTCCGATCGCCTGAAGGGCTGGGTGATGGGATCGCGCGAAAGCGATACCAACTCCATGGTGCTGTACGACCGCATGCTGCTGTGGCTGACCTTTGGCCTGGCAATTATCGGTTTTGTGATGGTGACGTCGGCATCGATGCCGGTGGGGCAGCGCCTCTCGGACGATCCGTTTTATTTCGCCAAGCGTGATGCGTTCTATATTGCGCTGGCGTTCGGCATGTCGCTGGTTACGCTGCGGGTGCCGATGGCTTTCTGGCAGCGCTACAGCAACATTATGCTGATGGTCACGATTGTGATGCTGCTGGTGGTGCTGGTGGTGGGAAGCTCGGTAAACGGGGCATCGCGCTGGATCGCCCTTGGACCGCTGCGTATTCAGCCCGCCGAGCTGTCAAAGCTGGCCCTGTTTTGCTATCTGGCCAGCTATCTGGTGCGCAAGGTTGAAGAGGTTCGCCATAACTTCTGGGGCTTCTGTAAGCCAATGGGCGTGATGGTGGTGCTGGCCGTGCTGCTGTTGGCCCAGCCGGACCTGGGAACCGTGGTGGTCCTGTTCGTGACCACGCTGGCGATGCTGTTTCTTGCCGGAGCGAAACTATGGCAGTTCCTCGCGATTATCGGCTCCGGAATTTTTGCCGTTTGCCTGCTGATTGTGGCGGAACCGTACCGTATGCGACGCGTAACGTCGTTCTGGAACCCGTGGGAAGATCCGTTCGGCAGCGGCTACCAGTTAACCCAGTCGCTGATGGCATTTGGCCGCGGTGAATTCTGGGGCCAGGGCCTTGGGAACTCGGTGCAGAAACTGGAATATTTACCGGAAGCGCACACCGATTTTATCTTCTCGATAATTGGGGAAGAACTGGGTTATATCGGTGTGGTTTTCGCGTTGTTAATGGTATTCTTCGTCGCTTTTCGCGCGATGTCCATCGGGCGAAAGGCGTTAGAAATCGATCAGCGTTTTTCCGGCTTTCTGGCGTGTTCAATCGGCGTCTGGTTCAGCTTCCAGGCTCTGGTTAACGTTGGCGCTGCGGCGGGAATGCTACCGACTAAAGGTCTGACGCTGCCGCTAATCAGTTACGGTGGATCGAGTCTGATAATTATGTCGACCGCCATCGTACTGTTGTTACGTATTGATTATGAAACGCGTCTGGCGAAGGCCCAGGCGTTTACGAGAGGGTAGTCGATGAGTGGAAAGCGACTGATGGTGATGGCCGGTGGTACCGGGGGGCACGTTTTCCCCGGGCTGGCAGTAGCGCACCATCTGATGGCACAGGGCTGGCAGGTTCGCTGGCTGGGAACCGCAGACCGGATGGAAGCGGACCTGGTGCCAAAACACGGAATCGACATCGAATTTATTCGCATCAGTGGGCTACGCGGTAAAGGGATCAAAGCGCAGCTGGCAGCACCGCTGCGTATCTTCAACGCCTGGCGCCAGGCGCGGGCGATTATGAAGCGCTGGCAGCCGGATGTGGTGCTGGGAATGGGGGGCTATGTCTCCGGTCCCGGTGGCCTGGCCGCGTGGAGCTGCGGTATTCCGGTGGTGCTGCATGAACAAAACGGCATTGCCGGGCTGACCAACAAGTGGCTGGCAAAAATTGCCAAAAAAGTGATGCAGGCGTTTCCCGGTGCCTTTCCGAATGCGGAAGTCGTCGGTAACCCGGTGCGCACCGATGTGCTGGCGCTGCCGTTACCGGCAGAACGTCTGACCGGGCGTGTGGGACCGACCCGCGTGCTGGTTATCGGCGGTAGCCAGGGCGCACGCATCCTGAACCAGACGCTGCCCGAGGTGGCCGCGATCCTGGGCGACAGCATTACGCTGTGGCACCAGGTGGGGAAGGGGGCGCTGGACAGCGTCAATCAGGCTTATGCGCAGGTAGGGCAGACCCAGCATAAAGTCGCAGAATTTATTGATGATATGGCGGAAGCCTATGCCTGGGCGGACGTTGTGGTATGCCGTTCCGGCGCACTGACCGTCAGCGAAGTCGCGGCGGCAGGATTACCGGCGATTTTCGTCCCGTTCCAACATAAAGATCGCCAGCAGTACTGGAACGCGCTGCCGCTTGAACAGGCAGGCGCCGCAAAAATTTATGAGCAGCCGCAGTTTACTGCAGAAACGGTGGCTTCAACGCTGGCAGGCTGGGATCGCGCAACGCTGCTGCAGATGGCCGAAAAGGCCCGCGCCGTTGCCATTCCGGATGCAACAGAGCGCGTCGCTGCTGAAGTCAGCAAAGCGGCGCTGTAAACACTATTTGCTGGAGCGGGAACACCCGCTTCAAAGAAACACAGGTGTGGCAAAGAAGAGATGAATACACAACAACTGGCAAAACTGCGTTCTATCGTGCCCGAGATGCGTCGCGTCCGGCACATCCATTTTGTTGGCATCGGTGGTGCCGGCATGGGCGGTATTGCCGAAGTGTTGGCGAATGAAGGTTATGAAATCAGCGGCTCTGACCTGGCACCGAATGCGGTGACCCAGCATCTGAGCGCGCTGGGCGCAACTCTCTATTTCAACCATCGCCCGGAAAACGTCAGCGATGCCAGCGTGGTCGTGGTTTCCACGGCGGTCGCGCAGGACAACCCGGAAGTGGTTGCCGCGCGTGAAGCGCGCATCCCGGTTATCCGCCGCGCGGAGATGCTGGCCGAGCTGATGCGCTTCCGCCACGGTATTGCGATTGCCGGCACGCACGGGAAAACCACGACCACGGCGATGGTTTCCAGCATTTATGCCGAAGGTGGGCTGGATCCGACCTTCGTGAACGGTGGGCTGGTTAAGGCCGCAGGCACCCATGCGCGCCTGGGCAGCAGCCGCTACCTGATTGCTGAAGCGGATGAGAGTGATGCCTCGTTCCTCCATCTGCAGCCGATGGTGGCCATTGTCACCAATATTGAAGCCGACCATATGGACACGTACCAGGGCGACTTTGAGAACTTAAAGCAGACGTTTATTAACTTTCTGCACAATCTGCCGTTTTACGGTCGTGCGGTACTGTGCATTGATGACGCCGTGATCCGCGATCTGATACCGCGCGTCGGGCGTCAGATCACCACCTACGGCTTCAGCGAT
Source organism: Erwinia sp. SLM-02 (assembly GCF_037450285.1). Lineage (NCBI taxonomy): Bacteria > Pseudomonadati > Pseudomonadota > Gammaproteobacteria > Enterobacterales > Erwiniaceae > Erwinia > Erwinia sp. SLM-02. The sequence goes on from NZ_JAQISN010000003.1 coordinate 403,458, forward strand.
GATGCCGATGTGCGGGTTGAAAATTATGAACAGCGCGGTGCGCAGGGCCTCTTTACGCTGGTGCGCCACGATAAACCGTTAATGCACGTCACGCTTAACGCCCCGGGTCGCCACAACGCGCTGAACGCCGCCGCCGCCGTGGCGGTTGCTACGGAAGAGGGCATTGAGGATGAAGATATCCTCAGCGCGCTGGAAAGCTTCCAGGGGACCGGGCGCCGCTTTGACTTCCTCGGCGAATATCCGCTGGCAGAAGCCAACGGTCAGGCGGGCACGGCGATGCTGGTTGATGACTATGGTCATCATCCAACCGAGGTTGACGTGACGATCAAAGCCGCACGTGCGGGCTGGCCGGACAAAAATCTGGTGATGATTTTCCAGCCGCATCGTTACACGCGAACGCGCGATCTGTATGACGATTTCGCCAACGTACTGTCGCAGGTTGATGTACTGCTGATGCTGGACGTCTATTCCGCCGGTGAGACAGCGATCCCCGGTGCTGACAGCCGTTCACTGTGCCGCACGATCCGCGGCCGTGGCAAGGTAGATCCGATTCTGGTGTCCGATCATGACGCGGTTCTGGAAACCCTGCTGCCGAAGCTTTCCGGCAATGATTTGATCCTGGTTCAGGGCGCAGGAAACGTTGGGCGTATTGCCCGTAAACTGGCAGATCTGAAGTTACAACCGCAGACGAAAGAAGAGGAATATCATGGCTGATAAAGTAGCGGTATTGCTGGGTGGAACGTCCGCAGAGCGTGACGTCTCCCTGTTATCGGGTGCGGCCGTACTGGCCGGGCTGAAAGAAGCGGGCGTGGATGCACATCCGGTCGATATTCGTGATGTTCCTGTACTGAGCCTGAAAGAACAGGGCTTTACTAAGGCCTTCATCGCGCTGCACGGTCGCGGCGGTGAAGACGGCACGCTGCAGGGCGTACTGGAGTTCCTTGATATCCCTTACACCGGTAGCGGCGTGATGGCCTCGGCCATTACGATGGATAAACTGCGCAGCAAGTTTCTGTGGCAGGGCTGTGGGCTGCCGGTTTCGCCTTATGTGGCGTTAACCCGCAAGCAGATGGATGCCGGTATTGATGGCGACGTGGCCGACAGCATTGCCGCTCTGGGGATGCCGCTGTTCGTGAAGCCAAGCCGTGAAGGCTCCAGCGTGGGGATCTCCCGCGTGAATCATGCTTCCCAACTGCACGCCGCGCTGGTTGAAGCATTCCGTCACGATGACGAAGTGCTGGTTGAAGCCTTCCTCAGCGGTCCGGAATACACCGTCGCGGTGATTGGCGATCAGATTATGCCGTCCATTCGCATTCAGGCCGCCAGCGAATTCTATGATTATCAGGCGAAGTACATTTCTGATGATACGCAATATTTCTGCCCGTCAGGATTAAACGACGAGCAGGAAGCTGAGTTAAGCCAGCTGGTGATCGCCGCATGGCGTGCTCTGGGATGCAGTGGCTGGGGCCGCGTTGATGTGATGATGGGCGGCGACGGGCGCTTCTATCTGCTGGAGGTGAACACCTCCCCGGGCATGACCAGCCACAGCCTTGTGCCAATGGCAGCAAAACAGGCAGGCCTGAGCTTCTCGCAGCTGGTAGTACGCATTCTGGAACTGGCCGACTGATATGTCTCAGGCGGCGTTAAATGTCCGAAACCGTGAAGCGCAGGAAAAAGCGCGAGCCGGGCGCAGTAATGGCTCACGCCTGGCCGGGATCCTGTTTTTGCTGATGGTTATCGGCACCATGCTGGCGGGTGGCTATGTGGTGCTCAAGTGGATGGACGATGCATCACGGCTGCCGTTATCGAAGCTGGTAGTGACGGGGCAGACCCACTACACCAGGAACGATGATATCCGTCAGGCAATTTTATCGCTTGGCGAACCCGGCACCTTTATGTCGCAGGATGTGGACATCATCCAGCAGCAGATTGAACGTCTGCCGTGGATCCAGCAGGTGAGCGTGCGCAAGCAGTGGCCGGACGAATTAAAGATTCATCTGGTTGAGTATGTGCCGGTTGCACGCTGGAATGATGTGCACATGGTGGACGCCGACGGGAAATCGTTCAGCGTTCCGGCCAGCCATCAGGATAAAGAAGTTTTACCGCTGCTGTATGGCCCGGAAGGGAGCGAAACGGAAGTGCTGACCGGTTACCACCAGATGCGGGACGTCCTGGCGGCAAGCAAGTTTAAGTTAAAGGCTGCCTCAATGACCGCGCGGCGTTCATGGCAGCTGGTGTTAGATGATGATATCCGTCTGGAGCTGGGGCGTAACGAAGATATGAAGCGACTAAAACGCTTCATCGCTCTCTACCCAACCCTGCAACAGCAGGGCCAGGCGGAACACAAGCGTATCAGCTACGTGGACCTGCGTTATGACTCTGGCGCGGCAGTAGGATGGACACCCGAACTCATTACTAGCGCTGACAGTCATCAGCAACAGAATCAGGTACAGGCTAAACAACAATGATCAAGTCGACGGACAGAAAACTGGTAGTTGGACTCGAGATAGGCACCGCGAAGGTTGCCGCCCTGGTAGGAGAAGTCCTGCCCGATGGCATGGTCAATATTATCGGGGTGGGCAGCTGCCCGTCTCGTGGCATGGATAAAGGCGGCGTTAATGACCTGGAATCGGTAGTGAAGTGCGTTCAGCGCGCTATCGATCAGGCTGAGCTGATGGCAGATTGTCAGATTTCTTCAGTTTATCTGGCGCTGTCGGGCAAACATATCAGCTGCCAGAACGAAATAGGGATGGTTCCTATTTCAGAAGAGGAAGTAACCCAGGAAGATGTGGAAAACGTGGTCCACACCGCGAAATCCGTCCGTGTTCGTGATGAACACCGCATCCTCCATGTTATTCCGCAAGAATACGCGATCGACTATCAGGAAGGGATCAAAAACCCGGTTGGATTATCCGGCGTGCGCATGCAGGCAAAAGTGCATCTGATCACCTGCCACAACGATATGGCGAAGAATATCGTCAAAGCGGTTGAACGCTGTGGCCTGAAGGTTGATCAGCTGATTTTTGCCGGGCTGGCCTCAAGTTTTGCCGTATTGACCGAAGATGAACGTGAACTGGGTGTTTGCGTCGTGGATGTCGGCGGCGGCACGATGGATATCGCGGTGTACACCGGCGGCGCGCTGCGTCACACCAAAGTTATTCCGTATGCGGGTAACGTGGTAACCAGCGATATCGCTTATGCTTTTGGTACGCCGCCAACGGATGCTGAAGCGATTAAAGTTCGTCACGGCTGCGCGCTCGGTTCAATCGTGGGCAAAGATGAAAACGTTGAAGTGCCAAGCGTGGGTGGCCGACCACCGCGCAGCCTGCAGCGTCAGACGCTGGCTGAGGTTATCGAGCCGCGTTACACCGAACTGCTGAATCTGGTCAATGACGAGATCCTGCAGCTGCAGGAGCAGCTCCGCCAGCAGGGCGTTAAACACCACCTCGCGGCCGGTATCGTTCTGACCGGCGGCGCGGCGCAGATTGAAGGATTGGCGGCTTGCGCCCAGCGTGTTTTCCACACGCAGGTGCGTATCGGACAGCCGCTGAACATCACAGGATTAACGGATTACGCGCAGGAGCCGTACTACTCAACGGCGGTTGGCTTACTGCACTACGGAAAAGAATCTCACCTCAGCGGTGAAGCAGAAGTAGAAAAAAGAGCCTCAGTGGGTAACTGGTTCAAGAGAATCAACAGCTGGCTGAGAAAAGAGTTTTAATTTTTACCATAGAGATCATGCTAGTCTTATTAGTATTAGTGATCTCCAGGCGAACAGGCACATAAACGGAGAGAAATTATGTTTGAACCTATGGAATTAACCAATGACGCGGTGATTAAAGTCATCGGCGTCGGCGGCGGCGGCGGTAATGCCGTAGAGCATATGGTGCGTGAACGTATCGAAGGCGTTGAATTCTTCGCGGTAAATACAGATGCTCAGGCCCTGCGCAAGACTGCCGTAGGCCAGACAATCCAGATCGGTAACGGAATTACCAAAGGTCTGGGCGCGGGTGCAAACCCGGAAGTCGGCCGTAACTCTGCCGAAGAAGATCGTGAAGCACTGCGTCAGGCACTGGATGGTGCAGACATGGTGTTTATCGCTGCCGGTATGGGCGGCGGTACCGGTACCGGTGCTGCGCCTGTCGTTGCTGAAGTGGCAAAAGAACTGGGCATCCTGACCGTTGCCGTGGTGACCAAGCCCTTTAATTTTGAAGGCAAAAAACGCATGGCGTTTGCCGAGCAGGGTATCGCCGAGCTGTCCAAGCATGTCGATTCACTGATCACCATTCCGAACGACAAGCTGCTGAAAGTGCTGGGTCGCGGTATTTCTCTGCTTGATGCGTTCGGCGCGGCTAACGACGTGCTGAAAGGCGCGGTGCAGGGTATCGCTGAACTGATCACCCGCCCGGGTCTGATGAACGTTGACTTTGCTGACGTGCGCACCGTGATGTCCGAAATGGGCTACGCGATGATGGGCTCCGGCGTGGCATGCGGTGAAGACCGTGCGGAAGAAGCGGCAGAAATGGCGATCTCCAGCCCGCTGCTGGAAGATATCGACCTGTCCGGTGCTCGCGGCGTGCTGGTTAACATCACCGCTGGCTTCGATCTGCGTCTCGACGAATTCGAAACCGTGGGTAACACCATCCGTGCCTTCGCATCCGACAATGCTACCGTGGTTATCGGTACATCACTGGATCCGGAAATGAACGACGAACTGCGCGTCACCGTGGTGGCAACCGGTATCGGCATGGACAAACGTCCAGAAATTACGCTGGTGACTAACAAGCAGTCTTCTCAGCCTGTGATGGACCATCGTTACCAGCAGCACGGTATGTCGCCGCTGCCGCAGGAGCAGAAGCCTGCTGCAAAAGTGGTTAACGATCAAAGTCCTCAGACTAACAAAGAGCCAGATTATCTGGATATTCCGGCGTTCCTGCGTAAGCAGGCGGATTAAGAATTTACCTAAAAAGTGGGAAAATTCACTCTTTGTGTTAAACTATTCGCCCGCCAGTACAGTAAACTGGCGATCGGATAGAATTTTTGCGAGATAATGCGATGATCAAACAACGGACATTAAAACGTATTGTTCAGACGACTGGCGTCGGTTTACATACCGGCAAAAAAGTCACGCTGACGTTACGCCCTGCGCCGGCTAATACCGGGGTCATCTATCGCCGCACTGACTTGAATCCACCGGTAGATTTTCCGGCTGATGCAAAATCCGTGCGTGATACCATGCTCTGTACTTGCCTGGTGAATGAGCATGACGTGCGTATTTCGACAGTCGAACATCTGAACGCTGCCCTTGCCGGCCTCGGTATCGATAATATTGTGGTGGAAGTTAACGCGCCTGAAATTCCTATTATGGACGGTAGCGCAGCACCCTTTATCTATCTGCTGATGGATGCCGGTATTGAAGAACTGAACAGCGCGAAAAAATTTGTCCGCATCAAACAGCCTGTCCGGGTTGAAGATGGTGACAAATGGGCCGAGCTTTCGCCGCATAATGGTTTCTCTCTGGATTTCACCATTGATTTTAACCATCCGGCAATCGACTCCAGCTCTCAGCGCTACCGCATGGACTTCTCTGCTGAAGCCTTTGCGCGTCAGATCAGCCGTGCTCGTACTTTCGGCTTTATGCGTGACATCGAAGCGCTGCAGTCTCGTGGCCTGTGCCTGGGCGGCAGCTTTGACTGTGCAATCGTGGTGGATGACTACCGCGTATTGAACGAAGACGGTTTACGCTTCGAAGACGAGTTCGTACGTCACAAAATGCTCGACGCGATCGGTGACCTGTACATGTGTGGCCATAACATCATTGGTGCGTTTACCGCATTCAAATCGGGCCATGCACTGAACAACAAGCTGCTGCAGGCGGTTCTGGCTAAGCAGGAAGCGTGGGAATGGGCAACGTTTGAAGACGAAGCTGAACTCCCGGTGACATTCAAAGCACCAAACCTGGTTCTGGCGTAAGCCATAATCACTCTAACGACTGGTTGAGCTGGTACTCTCTCCGGCCAGCGAGGCCAGTCGTTCTAATATTTTCTTCAGTTTTTCCGGGCTCTGGCTCGCGACGCTACGCAAAATTTCTGCACTGTGTTCACTCAACTGCCTGACCGGCGGTTTTTCTGCTTTTTGCACCTGATTGCTGCTTTCTTGAACGGATTCATGTCCTTTTGCCGCAAGGGAAGGATTAATCCTGATGTCGATCGACGTCAATGATGGTAATATTTGGGCACGTAATGCTGACAGCAGGCTGGATTGTTCATAGCGCAAACGCATCAACCAGCTGGCGTTAGCCGTTTCGATAACCAGGACGCCCTGGCGGAAATTAGCCACACGGCACCAGGGATGCAGCTGAGCGGGGATAACGCCCTGCACTGCACGATTCAGCTTGTTCAGGGCAATTGCGCGCTGCTGAATATTTTGCAGCATGCTTTTATCCTGGGCCTGGTCGAAATAACTTTCAATTGATTGTGGGCGACTATCACGCATAGCTAGCTCCGGCGGAACACAGTGATCGGTATTCTAAATCGTTGGCGACAATTTGGCAGACGCTATTTCTGGCCGCATCTCCTTTTGGGGATGGTCGCGGCGAGTCTCGGCCTGCCTCAGGCGTCAGCGCATGACCGCACTACCTTAGCAGAAACCTCGTCACGAAGCCTTAATATCGGTAGCGCTGCGCGTTTCGATAGCCTGGCACTGTTACAGGAAAGCGTTCGCCGCCCCGCCTTTAGCGTTGACTACTGGCACCAGCATGCGATTCGCACGGTAATCCGCCATCTGTCATTTGCTCTTACGCCTTCCGTCGTTCCGGTTGCCGAAGAGGTTCAGCCGCTGCAGGCGCAAAAACTGGCGCTGCTGGATACGCTGAATGCACTGCTGACGCATGAAGCCCGGCCACCGGTGATTATTCGCCGTACGGCTCCGCGCGACGTGTCCGTTCTTCCCTCTCTCCATATCGGCCTGTGGCTGGCCCAGGTTCGTGGCATTCGTGCCGGACCTCTCCTTCTCAGCTAAATACATATAAAAATCGTTAATAATCAAACAGTATGACCGTGGCCTTAAGCCGTGGCTGAGAGAAATTACTTATTATGTTTACAAAATTACTGACTAAAGTTTTTGGTAGCAGCAATGACCGTACCCTGCGTCGCATGCGCAAAGTCGTTGAGCAGATCGGCAAGATGGAACCGGATTTCCAGAAGCTGACCGATGATGAGCTGAAAGCAAAAACCGGCGAGTTCCGCGCACGGCTGGAAAAAGGCGAAGTGCTGGAAAACCTGATCCCGGAAGCGTTCGCCACCGTGCGTGAAGCCAGCCGCCGCGTGTTTGGTATGCGTCACTTCGACGTCCAGCTGCTGGGCGGCATGGTGCTGAACGATCGCTGCATCGCCGAGATGCGTACCGGTGAGGGTAAAACCCTGACGGCGACCCTGCCAGCCTACCTCAACGCCCTGAGCGGTAAAGGCGTGCACGTCGTCACCGTCAACGACTATCTGGCTCAGCGTGATGCCGAAAACAACCGTGGTCTGTTCGAGTTCCTGGGCCTGAGCATCGGTATTAACCTGCCGGGTATGCCAGCCCCGGCTAAACGTGCCGCCTACGCTGCCGATATCACCTACGGTACCAATAACGAATACGGCTTTGACTACCTGCGTGACAACATGGCCTTCAGCCCGGAAGAGCGCGTACAGCGCAAGCTGAACTATGCCCTGGTCGATGAGGTGGATTCGATTCTGATCGATGAAGCGCGTACGCCACTGATCATCTCCGGTCCGGCGGAAGACAGCTCAGAGCTGTACATCAAAGTGAATAAAATCATCCCTCACCTGATCCGCCAGGAGAAAGAAGACTCTGATTCTTTCCAGGGCGAAGGCCACTTCTCGGTTGACGAGAAAGCCCGCCAGGTTCATCTGACCGAACGTGGTCTGGTGACGATAGAAGGCCTGATGGTCAGCGAAGGCATCATGGAAGAAGGCGAGTCTCTCTACTCGCCGGCTAATATCATGATGATGCACCATGTGACCGCCGCGCTGCGTGCCCATGTGCTGTTCACCCGCGACGTAGACTACATCGTGAAAGACGGCGAAGTGATCATCGTCGACGAGCACACCGGTCGTACCATGCAGGGGCGTCGCTGGTCTGATGGTCTGCATCAGGCGGTAGAAGCGAAAGAAGGCGTGGATATTCAGAACGAAAACCAGACGCTGGCTTCGATCACCTTCCAGAACTATTTCCGCCTGTACAACAAGCTGGCCGGTATGACCGGTACGGCGGATACGGAAGCCTTTGAATTCAGCTCGATTTACAAGCTGGATACTATCGTGGTACCAACCAACCGCCCGATGGTGCGTAAAGATCTTCCGGACCTGGTCTACATGACCGAGAAAGAGAAAATTGATGCGATCATCGAGGATATCCGTGAGCGTACCGCTAACGGGCAGCCGGTGCTGGTCGGTACCATCTCGATTGAAAAATCAGAAGTGGTTTCCAACGAGCTGACCCGTGCGGGGATTAAACACGAAGTGCTGAACGCCAAGTTCCACGCCCGCGAAGCGGATATCGTGGCGCAGGCGGGCCAGCCGGGCGCGGTCACTATCGCCACCAACATGGCCGGTCGCGGTACGGACATCGTGCTGGGCGGCAGCTGGCAGTCTGAACTCGCCGAGCTTGAGGAACCGACTCAGGAACAAATCGACGCGATTAAGAGCGCATGGCAGATCCGCCATGATGCGGTGCTGGCTTCCGGTGGTCTGCATATTATCGGTACCGAGCGTCATGAATCACGCCGTATTGATAACCAGCTTCGCGGTCGTTCAGGTCGTCAGGGTGACAACGGTTCATCCCGCTTCTATCTGTCGATGGAAGATGCCCTGATGCGTATTTTCGCCTCGGATCGCGTTTCCAATATGATGCGTAAGCTGGGAATGAAGCCTGGCGAAGCCATCGAGCATCCGTGGGTCACCAAAGCGATTGCCAACGCACAGCGTAAGGTTGAAAGCCGCAACTTCGATATTCGTAAGCAGCTGCTTGAATATGATGACGTAGCCAACGATCAGCGTCGTGCCATTTACACCCAGCGTAATGAGCTGCTGGACGTATCCGACGTTTCAGAAACCATTATCAGCATTCGCGAAGACGTCTTCAAGGCGACCCTCGACAGCTATATTCCACCGCAGTCGCTGGAAGAAATGTGGGACATCCCTGGCCTGCAGGAGCGCCTGAAAACTGATTTCGACCTTGACCTGCCGATTGGCGAGTGGCTGGATAAAGAGCCAGATCTGCATGAAGAAACGCTGCGCGATCGTATTATGGATCAGGCGAAAGAGCAGTATCAGCGCAAAGAAGAAGTCGTTGGCGCTGAAATGATGCGTAACTTCGAAAAAGGCGTGATGCTGCAGACGCTGGACTCCCTGTGGAAAGAGCACCTTGCCGCAATGGACTACCTGCGTCAGGGCATCCATCTGCGCGGCTACGCGCAAAAGGATCCTAAGCAGGAATACAAACGCGAATCCTTCGCTATGTTCGCTGCTATGCTGGAGTCGCTGAAGTATGAAGTCATCAGCACGCTGAGTAAGGTTCAGGTCCGCATGCCGGAAGAAGTCGAGCAAATGGAAGAGCAGCGCCGTCAGGAAGCTGAACGTCTGGCTCAGCAGCAGCACCTCAGCCATGTTGATGATGAAACCGAAGCCGCTCAGGAACTGGCCTCGCAGACCGGCGAGCGTAAAGTGGGCCGTAACGACCTGTGCCCTTGCGGCTCGGGTAAAAAATACAAACAGTGTCACGGCCGCCTGGCGTAATCTGCCAGCCAGCTGAGATCTGAAATCAGGGCCGGGTGAATACCCGGCCTTTTTTTGTCTGAAGGAACAGCAATCAAGGAAAAGCAAAGAGAGATTGAAGGCCGATGAATGAGACTTAGGCCGCGTTGTCGATAATAAACAGTATGAGGCCTGCTGCAGCCAACCCGGGGCCGAACGGAAAGGGGGCCGTTAACGATCGTTGATTTATCCGTCGGCTGATGCAAAGCCAGATCAGGCTGCCTCCCGACGCCAGCAACAGCAGCAGCGGCAACGCCTGCCAGCCGAGCCATGCGCCCAAAGCGGCCAGCAGCTTTGCATCCCCCATGCCCAGCGCCTCTTTCCCACGCAGTAAGCGATAGCCATGCGCAAGCAGCCACAGCACCAGGTAACCGCTCAGCGCCCCGATGACGCTCTGTTGCAATGAAATATGCGGCAGGCAGTGGAGGAGCTGAAACAACATCCCCAGCCATAACAGCGAAAGCGTTAGTAAATCAGGTAAAAGCTGGTGCTCAATGTCGATGAAGGTCAGTGCCAGCAGCAGCCAGGTAAGCGTCCAGGAGGCAATCAGCGTTCCTCCTGCCGGCAGCATTGCCGCCATCATGATACACAGCAGCATGCTGCACACTTCGACAAGTGGATAGCGGTAGGGTATGGCGTGAGAACAGCGGCGGCAGTGGCCGTGTAAAATGAGCCAGCTTAACAGGGGGATATTGTCATACCATGCGAGTGTAAAACCACATCGGGGGCAGTGCGATCGCGGCAGCCACAGATTGTAGCCCTCCTCCTCCTGTTGCTTGATCATGCGCGGCAGGCGATAAATGACCACGTTGAGCAGGCTGCCGATGCAGGCACCCGAAAGCGCGGCAAAAAAATACAGAACGAAATTATTCATCAGGTAACTCCCTTTACCCTTTACATACTCGCTGGCAGGGCCAGCCTGTTGCTGCATTGCGTCAGTGTGCCCGGTAAGGCCTGAGCGTCACATCCTGCACCCAGTCTACGAGAAGCTGGCGCCATTTATCAGACCTGGACGGAATAAATGGCGACCTGTATCAGACTATGGAAGCCTGTTCGCAAATTAATCTTCTTCAGCACGGGTGCTCTCAGATAAACACGACGAGGGCCACAAACATGCAAAGAATAAAGGCGTTCTGTGCAACGGATGAATAAGAAAAATAAGGCGTTCCTGTAAACGGGTTAGCGTTAATGGCAGGGTGCCGTTGCACATTTTCTTTATTTACCACGGTGTTACTCACGGTGTTATCATCATTTGCTTGCGAATCGACAGCCGTTCTCTCCTCTTTTTCTGGCGTAACATTTTCAGTCTGATCCCCGGCCAGGATCTTCCATTGTTTTTCATTCAATTTCAAACCATAGTACGGCACCGTAATCAGCAGGTTATCAGGTAATCCGTTGCGATGTAAAAGTGCCCTGAGTTGGAATGTCAGTTGATGATAGTTGTTATCACTGATACGTTGATGATTCTCGTACCATACAATATTGATAATATCGCGTTTGGTATAAACCTTCTTAGTGAGGCACACCAGCAGGCGCTTCTGCGATTCATTCAGATCGATGCTAAGTTGGCGCGATGTTATTTCCAGTGTATTGGTATTGCAGTTTATGAACACGCCTTCAGATAACTCTAACGTGTCATAATTAAGTATTTCAATACATTCTTCAGTGCTAAGCATTTTGTTATCCTTATTTGTTGATATCTTTAATGCGAATAATGCTAATTTTAAGAACTCTCTTATGCAATAGCCTGAAATATTAATGAAGAGATTAATAATAAATTAATGTGTTTATATGTATGTTTTTAAAGGAAATTATTGTGATTTTATGATGTTCCTTAATAATAAATTAAAAAGGGTGGGTGGCTGTTTTTTTGTGTTTTTGGAGGGCGGGGTAGGTTTTTTTTCGTAAGGGTTGTGTTTCCTGGGCTTGTTTTTTATTGGTAATTTTTATCGTGTTTCAATGGTCCCCGTTAACGATAAGGTATTGCAGTGAGACCAGGCTAAATGTTAATGTAAAGCCGATCTTACTATCAGAGTGGAAATTATGAAGCATCTGCATATTGCCGTAGGGATTATACGTGACGAACAACGGCGTATTTTTTTGACGCAGCGTTCGGCTGATTCCCATATGGCGAATAAATGGGAGTTTGCTGGAGGGAAACTCGAGCCGGGTGAGACGGCTGAACAGGCATTAAAACGCGAGTTGAATGAAGAAGTCGGAATTGATGCGATTAGTTTTCTGCCTTTTATGAATATTGAGCATCAGTTTGACGACCGATATGTGACGATCAATTTCTTTATTGTAGAGAAATGGTTGGGGGAGCCCTATGGGCGGGAAGGGCAGCCTCAGCGTTGGGTCGCGCAAAGTGAACTGAGAGCTGAGGAATTTCCTCCGGCGAATGCCGACGTTATTGCCCGCCTGATAGCCAGCGCATAAATCGCGCGGAGTCACGGCGGGCCAAAAATTAAAGTCGGTCGCTACCTGAACTCGTCTTTTTGTTCGCTCCAGTCATCGCTGTCGTTTTGATCGCTATGGCTGGGGATATATTTCTCTTCAGCGGCCCATTCACCCAAATCAATAAGCTGGCAGCGTTTGCTGCAGAAAGGGCGCCAGGTGCTGTGTTGATCCCAGACGACCTGTTTACCACAGGTGGGGCAATCAACCATCGTTACATCACTCATTATTCATAACCTTAACAACAGGCCAGCTCGAAATCGAGACGGGCAGGGACTTCACCATTTTCGCTGTCCAGCGGCAGAAAGCGAATGGCATAACGGCTCTTGTGGCCGGAAACCTGAGGATACAGTGAATCCTCAAGCTTCAACTGTAAACGCAGCAGGTCGGCGTTTTCCGCGTTGTCCTGAAAGAAACCGTTCAGGCTGGTGTGATGACGGAATATTCCGGCCTGACGAATCAGGTCAAGGATGGTGGTCAGCGCCGAACGAATCGGTTCGAGTGAATCCAGCCACTGCTTTACCTGGCGATCGCGCAGCGATTGCTCAACGTGCAGCCAGATATGCAACGTGGGAAGATCGAAGCTGCAGCACCCGCCGGGGATACTCAGACGCTGGCGGACCAGTCCAATCATGCGATCCTCCCTCAGCGTTTGGCCCATACGCGGTGCGGCCATCAGTTCATCGTTGCGTTTTCTCAGATCACTGCTCAGGGCGTTTACCACGGTAATATCAACCCCCGGTAGCTCAGACCATGAGCGCAGTTTTTGCTGCTGTCGCTCCAGCTCTTTCAAAATCTCCGTTCTTAACTCGCCGCGTTCAAAAACGTCCAGCAATTCGGCCGCATTGCGGAAAAAAGTCAGTGCACCAAGATGGTCAACAATCGTCTGGCTGGCGGACAGCTGCTTGAGTAAGAATTCAATACGCAACCATGTGCGCATTTTTTCATTAAGTGGGTATTCAAAAAGAACCGTTGTGCTCATGCTGTTAATCCCGATCTTTTACCGAAGCCAGCGCGATGTAACGCTGGTTGAGTACGGCAACATGCGCGATCACCGCCTGAGGTGACGCACTGTTATCAATAATGTCATCAGCCACCGCCAGGCGCGCTTCGCGAGAAGCCTGGGCAGCCAAAATGTTTTCAGCCTGTTCGCGACTGATATTGTCGCGAGCCATAGTGCGGGCCAGTTGGGTTTCCCGATCCACATCAACGACCAGAATCCGGTCAGCCAGGCGTTGCAGTCCATTCTCTACCAGCAGCGGGACGACCCACAAACACCATGCAGAATGTGCTAATGCTAACTGTCGTTGCGTCTCAGCGTGGATAAGAGGGTGTAACAAATTGTTAACCCAAAGCTTTTCATCGGTGGAACTGAAGATAATCTGACGTAATCTGGCGCGGTTCAGACTCCCATTTTCCAGCAGGATGTCATCGCCAAATCGTTGATGCAGGGCGAGCAGGGCCGGCTGACCGGGTTCTACCACCTGACGGGCAATAACGTCGGCATCAATAATATCAATGCCAAGCTGTGCAAAGGCGTCAGCCACGGTACTTTTTCCACTGCCGATCCCTCCGGTCAGCGCCACGGTGTAAGGCATAGTTATTATTCTCGCTGTCCTGCTGCTGCGCATCTGCTACGTTACCGGGCTTTTACAGTGCGGAGGGCGGCAAATATGAGGCACAGATCACAGGAGGTAATTACAGTTATATTTACCGGATTGTAGCGTAAATATTTCATGTTTCGCAGTCTTGTCCGCGCGTTTTTAGCGCGTATGATAACGTCACTGGAACTGGCATTCAGCCTGTGATCGGGGATCGCTCTGCAAAGGACGGTTTCTGCATCAACGCCACAAACCAGGAAAAATCGTTATGCGTATTGAAGAAGATATCAAGTTAGGCTTCAAAGATGTCCTCATCCGGCCTAAACGTTCAACGTTACAAAGCCGTTCTCAGGTGGAACTGGCCCGCCAGTTTACTTTCAAGCATTCGGGTATTGCCTGGTCAGGCGTTCCCATCATCGCCGCCAATATGGATACCGTGGGTACCTTCAGCATGGCGGAAGCTCTGGCTTCTTTCGATATTCTCACCGCGGTGCATAAGCATTACAGCGTAGAGCAGTGGAGCCAGTTTATTGCCCGGGTACCGCAGTCGGTACTGCAACACGTTATGGTGTCAACCGGCACCTCCGCCGAAGACTTCATCAGGCTTCAGCAGATCCTCGCGCTTTCGCCGCATTTGAACTTTATCTGTATTGACGTTGCCAACGGGTATTCCGAGCATTTTGTTACGTTTCTTAAGCGCGCGCGTGAAGCCTGCCCGGGAAAAACGATTTGTGCCGGGAATGTGGTCACCGGTGAAATGGTGGAAGAGCTGGTTCTTTCCGGTGCCGATATTGTAAAGGTTGGCATCGGTCCTGGCTCTGTCTGCACCACCCGGGTTAAAACCGGCGTGGGTTATCCGCAGCTTTCCGCCGTTATTGAATGTGCCGATGCCGCGCACGGGCTGGGGGGGCAGATCGTCAGCGACGGGGGCTGTTCCGTACCCGGTGATGTGGCTAAAGCATTTGGCGGCGGCGCGGATTTCGTCATGCTGGGCGGTATGCTCGCGGCCCACGATGAATGTGAGGGCGAAATTGTCGAAGAAAACGGGGAACAGTTTATGCTGTTCTACGGCATGAGTTCTGAGTCCGCCATGAAGCGCCACGTAGGCGGCGTTGCGCAGTATCGCGCTGCAGAAGGTAAAACGGTCCGGCTGCCGCTGCGCGGTCCGGTTGAACTGACCGCACGGGATATTCTCGGTGGTTTGCGCTCGGCATGTACTTATGTGGGGGCGGAGCGCCTGAAAGAGCTGACCAAGCGCACGACGTTTATCCGCGTGGCCGAGCAGGAAAACCGCGTCTTTAACCGCTAGCGGCGGTGGCTGAACATTCTCCTGGCGGTTTCAGGGGGATGTTCAGCCCAGCGCATCTCCCAGCCGGAATACCGGCAGATACATCGCCACGACCAGCGTGCCCACAATGATACCAATCACCACCATCATCAGCGGCTCCAGCGCTGCCGCAAGCGTGTCGGCCAGCTGATGTGTTTGCGCTTCGTGCCAGCCGGCCAGCCGGGCCAGCAGGGCGTCCAGCGAGCCGGACTCCTCACCCACCTTGATGAGCTGATAGCATAAAGGTGTAAACAGGTCGTGGGGTTTCAACGCCTGGTGCAGTGGGTTCCCTGCGGCAATATGCTGCTGAAGTTTAATAATCGCTTCCCGCCAGACCAGAGCGCCGACCGTTTTCTCTACCGCCTGCAGGCTTTGTAGTAACGTCAGACCCGCGTGCTGAGTCAGCGCCAGGGTTGTGTAGATCTGGCTAAGCTGGCTGCCCCGGTAGAGCGGTGATAGCAGGGGGATCCTCAGCAAAAGTCGCTGTTCCGTTCTCTGCCAGCGGAGCGATTTTTTGCGCTGTTGACGATAAAGCATCACCATCGCGAAAAGCGTCAACGCTATCAGCGGTGCCTGATGCTGTAAAAGCGCTGAGAATGCGATGACCGCCGCGGTAAAGGCGGGCAGAGGAGCATCAAACGTCTGATAAATCGCCACAAACTCCGGCAGGACAAAAACCAGCATACCGATGCTGACGAGAAGCGCTACCGCCAGAATAAACAGCGGGTAGCGCAGCGCTTTTTTCACTTTCTGCTGCAGTTGCTGCTGCCGCTCCTGCTGCTGCGCAAGCCGCAGGCAGCACTCATCCAGCTCCCCGGTTAACTCACCGATATGAATCAACGCGGGATAGAGCGGTGGAAACACCTCCGGCCACTCCAGTAACGCTTTTGAAAATGGCTCGCCTGCGGTGATCCTCTCCTGCAGGCACAGCAGAAGTGCCTGCCATCCGGGATCGGGGTGACCTTCTGCCAGTAAATGAAGCCCACCGGCCAGCGGCATTCCCGCCTTCAGCAAGGTTGCAAGCTGGCGAATGAAGGCGACCTTGTGCTGCCACTGCCAGTCAGCGGATCGATAGCGGCGGCCACGAGAAATCTTCAGGGGCAGCTGCTTCATCGCGACAATATCATCAACTATCCTGCCTGAATCTGGCGCAAAGCCGCAGCCGCTATGTACCGCACCGCCGTCATCGATCGCCTGCCAGCGAAACAAATAGCGCTGACTCATCCCGGCCCTCCGGTCACTCGCGTCAGTTCTTCCAGCGTTGTCTCCCCTTTATTTACGCTGTGCAGTCCGCCGACGAACAGCGGATCCAGGCCCTGCTGGTGCGCTAACGTTGCCAGGGCTTCCGGGCTGGCATTCTGCGCCAGCGCATTTTGCAGTGCCGGGGAAACCGGGAGCATTTCAAACAGCGCCAGCCGGCCGTAAAATCCGGAAAAGCAACGTTCGCAGCCGACGGCTCGCCAGTTCTGTACCGTTCCCGGCCAGATATGGCTGGGGAAGTGCGCCAGGGCGTCCGCCGGCTCCCGGCAGTGCGGGCACAGTTTCCTCACCAGACGCTGCGCAACGATCAGCTTAAGCGCCGAGGCCAGCATATAGCCGGGCACACCCATCTGGCCCATGCGAACCAGCGTTTCCGTGGTCGAATTAGTGTGCAGAGTAGAGAGCACCAGATGTCCGGTTTGTGCGGCCTTAACGGCGATCTCTGCCGTTTCACCGTCGCGGATTTCCCCCAGCATAATCACATCGGGATCCTGGCGAAGCAGTGCGCGCAGCACAAGATGAAAGCTCAGCCCGGATCGCATATGGATCTGCGTCTGATTGACCCCGGCCAGCGGGATCTCGACCGGATCCTCAACGCTGCACAAATTACGGCCGGGGGCATTAAGCCAGCTCAGACCGCTGTAAAGCGTAAACGTCTTTCCGCTGCCTGTCGGGCCGGTCACCAGAATAAGCCCCTGCGGCTTAGCCAGCGCCGTGCGGTAGTGCTTCAGTAAGGTTGCAGGCATACCGAGTTTTTCCAGCGATATTGCCTGCGTATCGCTTTGTAGCAGTCGGATTACCGCTTTTTCACCGCAGCGCGTGGGCAGCGTCGACAGCCGAAAGGATTCGGTTTTATCACCCAGCTCGAGAGAGAACTGGCCATCCTGCGGTACCCGTCGTTCCGCAATATCCAGGTTGGCCAGGATCTTCAGGCGAGCGATAAGCGAAGCGCTGCCCTCGCTAAGGGTCATGGCCTGCTGTAAGACGCCGTCCACCCGTATTCTGATCCGTAATCCCTGCTCCTGCGGTTCAATATGGACATCGGAAGCGCGCTTCTGCAGCGCAACAGCCAGCAGATGGTTAATTCTTTCTACTGCACCCGCGCCGATTTCCTCTGGCCGCCCGGTGTTTCCCGGAACCTCACCGGTGCGGTGTAAATACTGCTCCAGGCGCGCCTGAGGCCAGGATTCCACATCGATAACCCCCGGGGTGATGAAGCGCAGTTCGGTCATCATCTCGTGGGGAGGTGTTCCGGCCATTGCAATGTGCAGACGCCGATCGTTGAACTCGACAATGGCGGCCTGATAGCGCTGGCAGATAGCTTCAACGGCGCGCTGGCTGGCAGTCGTCATTATTTCTGCTCCTCGTTAAACCGGAACAACTCCTCACAGGCTTCTTTCAGGCCACTGCTGTCACTGACACAGCTGCGCTGCCAGCTGAGGTAGCCGTCGCTGCTGTCCCACTGCGGCGTTAACGACACGCTTAGCCCTTTTAAACTCTCCTGCCCGGTGAGAGAGATAACGCCCGCATTGACGGTTATGGCAGAAACGTAGCGGGAAGTCCGCGCGGAAGGGACGCCCTGGCTGCCGGCTTCACAGCCGCTAATACCGCCATGCTCAATCGCACAAAGCTCAACGCCGGTTTTATACGGCATAGCCGTTTGCAACATATCGGTCAGCGCGGCTTTCTGCAGATAGCTCTGGTAGGCGGGCAGACCGATCGCGCTCAGGATCGCGACAATGGCAATCACGATCATCAATTCAATTAACGTAAATCCCTGCTGGCTCATGATGGTTCTCCTTGTGGTTAACAGGGGGCACCATAGTCCTCAACCTATGCGAGTAGTAGCAGGCAAACGGGTATTTCAGAGGCCTGTTCAGCACAATTTCGCGGGATAACATCGTTACATAAACGGTTTGCGGCGAGTGCCGCAGCCTGCCTTAAATAAAAAGGTCAGCGCAAAAGGCTGACCAGGGGAGAGGTATGGAAAGCGGCAGAGGTTTAACGAAAGCGCATCGACAGATCCAGCGCGCGTACGTGCTTGGTCAGTGCGCCAACGGATATGTAGTTAACCCCGGTTTCGGCAAAGATGCGCAGCGTTTCATCGGTGACGTTGCCGGAAACTTCCAGCAGGGAGCGGTTATTGCTCAGCGCGACGGCCTCGCGCATCTGCTCAACGCTAAAGTTATCCAGCATGATGATGTCGGCACCGGCGTTCAGCGCCTGTGCCAGTTCGTCGAGAGATTCAACTTCAACTTCGACCGGCACGTCCGGATGCAGCCAGAACGCTTTCTCAACCGCTTTGGCAATCGAACCACAGGCAATAATGTGGTTCTCTTTGATCAGGAAGGCATCGGACAGGCCCAGGCGATGATTGGCCCCGCCGCCGCACAGTACGGCGTATTTCAACGCGGTACGCAGCCCCGGCAGCGTTTTACGCGTGTCCAGCAGCTGGGTGTGCGTGCCTTCCAGCAGAGCAACATAGCGGCTGACCTCCGTGGCAACGCCGGACAGCGTCTGCACAAAGTTAAGCGCGGTGCGTTCTGCCGTCAGGATCAGCTGTGCCGGGCCGCTGACTTCAAACAGCGTCTGGTTAGCGGTAATCGCCTCCCCGTCGGCCACGTGCCAGGTAATCTGCGTTTTATTACCCAGCTGGATAAACACCTCCTCCACCCAGCGTTTGCCGCAGAAAACCCCCGGCTCGCGGGTGATCACCACCGCATGTGCCTGGGTATCTTCCGGCAGCAGACCAGCAGTGATGTCTTTGCAGGGGTCGACTTCGCCACCCAGGTCCTCACGCAGCGCCTGCTCAACGGCAGGGGGAATATCGTCCTCAATACGCTCCATCAACTCAATACGGCGGTTATCTGGATCGTAACGGCGGGATGTCATGATTTAACTCCGAAAAGGTCGGGTAACAGAGAATGCCATGCTAGCCTGTTTTTCCCCCGTTTGTCAGCCATCCGCAGGGCCGGCAGCCCGACATTTTCTCACCTTCTCTGGCTGAAAGAAGCAGGGCATCCCTTACCTTCCTGTTTTAACCGCCGCTTACCGCCCTGCGGGCAGGGAGAGGTGCCCAACCCGGTAGCGCTCATACCCGGGAACCTCATCGAACGGGCGGCTGCCCAGCTGAAAGCAGAGCCGCCGCCACTGCCGGACATCCCAGGCAACGATCTGGGTGATATCGGCCGACGAAACGGGAGCATGGCTGATTTGACGTAAATCGCCGTTTGCATCAATGGGGACTATCTCCCGCCGGGCAAAGGTCGAGTGATGCAGGCCGTTGCCCGGAAGGTATTCCAACACCGGCCAGCAGTCGATAGCGGGCCTGCCGAAGTCTGTTACCAGCTTTTTAAAGGCGTCACTCTGTAAAAAACGGGCCATGCTGGCGCTGTCCTGCCACAAATAAAACGGCGCGTAGAGGGGTTCGCTGGTGGTCTGCGGATCGCCGCTGCGGGCGTAGCACCAGGCCTTGAGCACCAGACCGGGGAAGTTATCCAGTCGGTGCCCGTTTTCCCGCACGCGATTCTCGATAATGGTCATGTCGTAGTCAGCGGGCAGGCGAAAGCGATATTGCATTGCGATCATAGCGGCTTCTCCTGAGGCCAGTGGAACGGGCTGCCGCTGGCAAACGACCAGTCTTCAGGCTGTGTGAAGCTCAGCGTGATCATGACGTCTTCCGGGCGTACTCCCAGTTCAGTTGAGAGTCGCCGGGCAAGATGCTGATAGAACTGATGTTTCCGATCAACGCTGCGCGGCCTGCCTGCGGTGATGTGGAACCAGATAAACCCTTCTGAGCGCGGGCCGCCGAGATAGTGAGGCGGGAAAACGCGCAGCCCGGGGGCATATTCGTCAAACAGCTGGAAGCAGTCATCCTGCGGCACATCGAAGAAGTCGACCAGCGTCTGATGTAACAGAGTGGAAAGCACCTGGCGGAACGCCGTGGTTTTTCCGGCAGGCAGGGCGATACGGGTAAAAGGCATGGCTTACTCCTGCGGAAAATGTAAATGGCCGAGCGCAGTTACTGAGGCAGGCCAGCCGCAGTAGAACGCCAGATGGGTGATAACTTCGGTCAGTTCGCTGCGGCTGAGGCCATTTTTTTGGGCAAAATCAAGATGCCACGGCAGCTGCTGATGGCGGCCTGCGGCTATCAGCGCAGCAACGGTAATCAGGCTGCGATCGCGCTTGCCCAGCTCACTGCGTTGCCAGATGTCACCAAACAGAATTTCATCGGTAATTGCCGCAAAACGGGGGGCTATTGCCGCCAGATCGTCGCGGGTAAGTGAATGAGGCATTGTCACTCCTGTGGAGGTTGATGAGTTAATGCCAGAATAGAGGGAAGTAATCGTTTATAAAATCGCATATATTTGGATTGATAATCCCGAAAATCAGGATGTTTATGGCACAGAACAGACGTGTGACTTTTGACCTTGAGGCGCTGCGCACTCTGGTAACCGGTATGGAACTGGGTAGTTTTGCGTTGGCCGCGGTGAAGCTCAATCGCTCAACGTCGGCGGTCAGTGCCCAGTTGAAAAAACTGGAGCAGCAAAGTGGCCTGCCGCTGTTGCAAAAATCCGGTCGCCGACTGGAACTCACCGCCAGCGGTGAACTGCTGATGGCCTATGGTCGTCGCCTGCTCGCCCTCAACGACGAAGCTTTCAGCGCGCTCAGCGCCCGTCATCTGGCAGGCAGCGTAAGCCTTGGGCTGCAGGAGGATTTTGGTGAGGCACTTTTGCCGGAGCTGCTGGGGCAGTTTTCTCGCGCGTTTCCGCAGGTTGAGGTATCAGCACGCATTGGCCGTAACGGCGAACTGCTGCAGGCAATGCGTCAGGGAGAGCTTGATCTCGCGCTGTGCTGGCAGGGGGACGAAAATACGCGGTTAATGCATGCGCTGCCTGCCGCACCGCTTCACTGGATTGGGCGTTCTGATTCCGATTTATCGCGCTGGCTGACGGGGGAGGAGGCGCTGCCGCTGCTGCTGTTTGATGCGCCCTGTCTGATGCGCACCTGCGCAATTGATGCGCTTAACCGCTCGGGCATTCCCTGGCGGGTGGCGTTTACCAGCCGCAGCCTGAGCGGCATCTGGGCCGCCGCCGCCGCCGGACTGGGGATCACGCTCCGCAGCCGCTTCGGTCTGCCTGCCGGACTGCAGGTGTTACAGCATTCGCGGCTGCCACCACTGGGCGAACTGGGTATGGCGCTGCATACCGCAGAGGAGGCGCTGAACCCTGCGGCAGAGCGCCTGCGTGATATCCTTCTGGAACGCCTGGCCATGCCTGCGCCACAGTCGCTGTCTACAGCAGCGATATTTTCGCGCTGAACAGAACGGGGCCGGTAGGCTGGCCGGTTGGTGAACCGCCCGGCGGCTCCAGACTGATGGCAAGGCCCGGCAGGGCTTCAGGCTGAAGTGGGGCGATGTCCACCCGACGGTTGCCGGAAACATCCAGCAGCCCTAACGACTGTGGCTTACCGCCAGGCGGGATCAGCCAGAGCTGCAGACTGTGGTCAGGGCCGATGGCCGGTGGCTCCGCCGTCTGCACGGTCAGTCTGTTTTGCGCCGGGTTAATGCCGATCACCCAGATCCCTTTCTGCTGGCTGTTGCTCAGAACGGCGATAGCCTGAGCGGGTGCCGGTGCCGGAACCAGTT
Source organism: Erwinia sp. SLM-02 (assembly GCF_037450285.1). Lineage (NCBI taxonomy): Bacteria > Pseudomonadati > Pseudomonadota > Gammaproteobacteria > Enterobacterales > Erwiniaceae > Erwinia > Erwinia sp. SLM-02. The sequence goes on from NZ_JAQISN010000003.1 coordinate 425,565, forward strand.
GGGTATACAGCAGCGCGCCGGCAAAAGAGGCCGCCAGACCCCAGCCAAGCCACATCGGCCATGCGCTGCGCGATAATTTTACCGGCTGCCCGGCAGTGGGCGCTGGAGCCAGCCCCGCGTTATCCCGAGGTTCCGCCGGGAGTGCGGCGGCAATACGTGGCCACAGCGTTTCCGGCGGTGCAACGGGGACCACATCGCAATCCAGCCCGGCCAGTGCGTTTTGCCAGCGCCGGACTTCTGCCGCCAGTTCAGGCTCTTGTTCAGTGCGGCGCTTAAAACGCAGGCGAGCCGCACCGCGCAGCGTACCCAGGGCATACTCTGCGGCCAGGGCGGAGTCAAAATCGTGTTTGTTTTTCATATGCCCACGCAGCCTTTTAAATGCATTAAGGCCCGGCGGATCCAACTTTTAACGGTACCGGCAGGCTGTTGCAGATGCAGCGCGATTTCGCCGTGCGACAGCCCATGATGATAAGCCAGAACAACGCTTTGCCGCTGTTCTGCGGGCAGGGCGTCCATGCAGGTCAACAGCCTGCGCGATTCGCTTGTTGAGGGGGCGGAGTCACGCTCGCCTTCTTCAGCGCCCGCGTCGTCTTCATCGTCCAGTTCCAGAACGCGATTGTCCTGCAAACGCAGATAATCGATCGCGCGATGGCGAACAATGTTGGTCAGCCACGTTTTAGGGGCACTCTGGGTGGGATCGAAGCTGCCAGCCCGCTGCCAGAGAGCCAGAAAACTGTCATGCAGTACCTCCTCAGCCCAGCCGCGCCGGTGCAGAAGGCGTAACGCGATAGCAAACAGATAGGGGGAGTAGCTACGGTAAAGCGCTTCAAAAGCGCGCTTGTCGCCGGCCGCCACTGCCCGAATCAGTAAAACCTGACTGTCGATTGATTCTTCCGCCATGAACCGTCCTGAAAGAGGTGCAGAGGTGAACAAAACGTTCCCCCTGCACAGGGTATAGACCCTTTTTACCGTTATGGCATCAGCACCGTATCAATAACGTCGATTGCGCCATTTTTCTGCTGAACGTCATAGGTACTGATGTTGGCGACATTACCCTGGTTATCTTTCAGCTGCAGGTTGTGTGGCCCATTCTGCATCACCCACAGTGAAGCACCGTTAACGGTTTTCAGCTCGGCACGGCCATGGCCCTGTTTGACCTTTTTCTCCAGCGCCTTCATGTCATATTTCCCGGCAACGACGTGATAGGTGAGCACGGCGGTCAGTTTGCTTTTATTTTCAGGCTTCAGCAGCGTATCCACGGTGCCCATCGGCAGTTTGGCAAATGCCGCATTTGTCGGAGCAAATACGGTGAAAGGACCGGGGCCCTGTAATGTATCGACCAGTCCGGCGGCTTTCACGGCGGCGACCAGCGTGGTGTGATCTTTCGAGTTCATGGCATTTTCAACGATATTTTTAGAAGGATACATGGCTGCACCCCCCACCATCACAGTGTTTTGTGACATCTCAGCCAGAGCGGCAGCGCTGAACAGGAAAGACGCACACAGAGCAGAACGGATGATAGTTTTCATGCTGAATTCCTCGGGTAAGAGAAGGCGTATTTGCCTCACAAAGCTATCTACGTTCAGCGATGAAAAACGGATGCAGGAAAATGAAAATATTTTTTTGCGGCGTCAATGCGCGGTGAGAAGTTTGTCAGAGCCAAAATAAATCATGCTAATCTGAGGGGATTCTGACAACGGGAGAGCAGGGCATGCAGTTGCAACAGGGCTGGATTACGGAGGCCAGAAAGGTTCCGTCGCCGCATTTTAATCAGCGACCGGATGATGAAAAACCCTCGCTGTTGGTGATCCACAACATCAGTCTGCCGCCCGGTGAATTCGGCGGCCCATGGATAGACGATCTGTTCACCGGTCAGCTTGATCCTGCCGCTCACCCTTATTTTGCCGATATCAGCCACCTGAGGGTTGCCGCCCACTGCCTGATCCGTCGCGATGGTGAAGTTGTGCAGTATGTGCCGTTTCAGCAGCGCGCGTGGCACGCAGGCGTATCAAATTATCAGGGGCGTGATGCCTGCAACGATTTTTCCGTCGGCATTGAACTCGAGGGCACCGATACGCTGCCTTATACCGACGCACAGTACCAGTCACTGCTGACTGTGACCGGGCTGCTGATTGCTGAATATCCGGCCATGGCTCTGAACATCACCGGGCACAGCGATATTGCGCCGCAGCGTAAAACCGATCCTGGCCCGGCGTTCGACTGGGCCCGATTCCGCACCGCTCTGGCGCTGCCAGTCCAGGGTAAAAAAGAGGGGAGTTAAGGCATGACGTTATTTAGCCTGTTGTTAGTTCTCGGGTGGGAGCGCCTGTTTAAAATGGGCGAACACTGGCAGCTGGATCATCATCTGATGCCGCTGTTTCGCCGGATAAAGCATTTCTCGCTGATGCGTACCTTACTAATGCTGCTGCTGATTATGGCCGTCGTGGCTGTTTTGATGCTGTCGCTGAAAGGCTGGTTTTTCGGCGTGCCGCAGCTGCTTTTCTGGATCCTTGTGGGTCTGCTGTGCATCGGGGCTGGCTCGGTACGTCTTCACTATCACGCCTATCTTAAGGCTGCCAGCCAGAACGACGCGCATGCGCACGATGCGATGGCGGAGGAGCTGACGCTGATCCACGGTGTGCCGGGCGAGTGTAGCGAGCGCGAGTATCTCTGCGAGTTGCAGAATGCGCTGCTGTGGATTAACTATCGATTTTATCTCGCGCCGCTGTTCTGGTTTGTTGTGGGCGGTCCGTGGGGGCCGGTGCTGCTGGTGGGTTATGCATTTCTCCGCGCCTGGCAAAGCTGGCTGGCACGGCAGCGGGCTCCTCTTCTGCGTTCTCAGTCCGGCGTGGATGCACTGCTGCACTGGATTGACTGGATACCGGTACGGCTGGTGGGCGTGGCTTACGCCCTGTTGGGGCACGGCGAGCGCGCGCTGCCCGCCTGGCTGGCTTCACTGGGCGATCGCCACACGCCGCAGTATCAGGTACTGACCCGACTGGCACAGTTCTCGCTGGCACGCGATCCGCATCTGGATAAGGTGGAAACGCCACGGCGGGCGGTATCGCTGGCGAAGAAGATATCGCTGGTGCTGGTGGTAGTGGTCGCGCTGCTGACGATTTACGGCACGCTGGTGTAAGCATCTACCCGGCTGGGGCGGTGTTTAAGTAAAAAAAATCAGGCCAGCATATGCTGGCCTGATTGCGTTTTGTCTGAAGAGATTATGCCTTCTGAGAGCGATTCTTCAGCCAGTAGCCGACGGCCAGAATCAGGATCCACACCGGAATCAGCCAGACGGAGATAGCCATGCCCGGGGTGATTGCCATCAGCACCAGAATGCCGGCAAGGAACAGCAGGCAGATCCAGTTACCCAGCGGATAGAGCAGCGCCGGGAAGCGCGTTTTTACGCCCTGCTGATCTTTCTTACGGCGGAACTTGATGTGCGCCATGCTGATCATCGCCCAGTTGATCACCAGCGCGGAAACCACCAGCGCCATCAGCAGGCCAAAGGCTTCGCCCGGCATCAGATAGTTCAACAGTACGCAGAGCGCGGTGGCGATAGCGGAGAACAGAATTGAGATCACCGGCACGCCGCGGCCATCCACTTTCAGCAGCGCTTTCGGGGCGTTGCCCTGCTGAGCCAGACCAAACAGCATACGGCTGTTGCAGTACACGCAGCTGTTATAGACCGACAGCGCGGCGGTAAGAATAACCACGTTCAGCGCGTTAGCCACCAGAGCATCACCCAGCTCATGGAAGATCAGCACGAACGGGCTGGTATCTGGCGTAACGCGGGTCCACGGCAGCAGCGACAGCAGCACGGCCAGCGAGCCGATATAGAAGATCAGGATGCGCCACAGAACCTGGTTAGTGGCTTTAGGGATGCTGGTTTCCGGGTTATCCGCTTCTGCTGCGGTGATCCCGACCAGTTCCAGGCCGCCGAAGGAGAACATAATGATGGCCATCATCATGACCAGCCCGCTGAACCCGTTCGGCAGGAAGCCGCCCTGATCCCACAGGTTGCGTACGGTTGCCTGCGGGCCGCCGTTGCCGCTGAACAGCAGCCAGCCGCCGAACAGGATCATACCGATGACCGCCACCACTTTAATAATGGCAAACCAGAACTCCATCTCCCCGAACACTTTAACGTTGGTCAGGTTAATGGCGTTGATCAGCACAAAGAAGGCGGCAGCGGACATCCAGGTAGGGACTTCCGGATACCAGAATTGAATATATTTACCGACGGCCGTCAGTTCAGCCATGGCGACCAGTACGTACAGGACCCAGTAGTTCCAGCCGGAGGCAAAACCGGCGAAATTACCCCAGTACTTATAGGCAAAATGGCTGAATGAACCGGCGACCGGCTCTTCCACGACCATCTCTCCCAGCTGGCGCATAATCAAAAATGCGATAAACCCGGCAATCGCGTAACCCAGTATGACGCCAGGCCCGGCAGATTGAATAACAGACGCACTTCCCAAAAACAGGCCGGTACCCACGGCCCCACCCAACGCGATCAGCTGAATGTGGCGGTTTTTCAGGCCACGGTGCAGCGTTTCGCCCTGCTGTTGTCCCATGTCTAACCTCATGATGTTTTATTATTTTTTCGTCTTTTCAGCAGGCCCTGTCGCCATGCTGTTTCGAAAAGTTTACGATTGTTGTGTGAGTAAATATGAGCCTGAACGTAGCCTCAGGAAGAGAATAGTGCTAAGCGCAGAGGTTTGCACTCGCTTTCTACGCTACACACGCAGAAATGACTAAAAAATCAGCGTGCTGTCTCATTTTTTACTGTCTATGTTTTGCCACAAATTGGTGCAAATGACGAATAACATTCTCTTATGACGGAGGGTCGGCTGGCCGGTGGATGGTGGATTGGGAACCCGCCTCTGCGGCGTCCGGGCGGTCCTCGCGCCCTGCCGCGCAGGGTGCCTTCGTCTTCGGCTTCGGGGCTTGCGGGGCGGTTGGCTGGTGGTTGGGCGATCGGGAACCCGTCTCTGCGGCGGCCGGGCGGTCCTCGCGCCCTGCTGCGCAGGGTGCCTTCGGCTTCGGCATCAGGCCTGTCGGATCGGCCCGGAGCGGGCGTCCTGCCCGCGCCAGGCCTGAGCCCAGCATCCATGCTGGTCTCTCCTGTCCTGCTGCCTGCGCCTCAGCGCTGCGGATTACCCGGCCGCCGCAGAGGCGGGTTCCCCTTTGACTCAATCACACGCGGTACGTAACGGAAAGAGAGGGGAAGGGTTCTGGTGAGCTTGGGTGGTGGTTTTCGGCTGCTATATGATCGTCTTCATCATAAAGAGAGTGGTGGCTGCCCCGAGCAGGCCATCCACAGCACTGAAGGGGAAAGGGAAACAGGTTTGCGAACAAATCGATCTGTTGATCAGGCAATGCTGATATCAGATAGCGGACTGGCTGCTGCCCCGAAAGGGCCATCCGCAGCGCTGAACGGAGAGAGGAAGCCAGGATTCGCCCACAGGGAAGTGGGCGAAAGGTGCAGCCGTGCAGGACGCACGTCTGCACCGGTCCGTCAGGCTGACGAGCGAAGTGAAGGCACCGCAAAGCGGCGCGAGGACCAGCCCGGCAGGGGCAGCCGCCAGTCAGCGTAGCCACCGTTATCCCAGAGATAACCAGCGGCATTAAACTGTCAGCGCTGCCACCTTTATCAAGCCTCAGATTCAGCCTTGCGCCTTCACCGAACGGCGCTTAAACGCATAGCCAACCGCAAGAATGCCAATCCAAACCGGAATCAACCACACCGAGATCGCCATACCCGGGGTCATGGCCATAATCACCAGTACGCCGGCCATAAAGACCAGGCACAGCCAGTTACCAAACGGATAGAACAGCGCCTTAAAGCGTGGCTCAATGCCTTGCTGGTTAGCACGCTTGCGGAAACGCAGATGCGCCAGACTGATCATCGCCCAGTTAATGATCAGGGTGGAAACCACCAGCGACATCAGCAGAGAAAACGCCTCGCCCGGCATCAGATAGTTGATCAGCACACCAACGGCAGCGGCGGCGGCGGAAATCAGAATGGCATTCACCGGCACGCCGCGGCGATCGACCTTCATCAGTGCCTTCGGCGCGTTACCCTGCTGCGCCAGCCCAAATAGCATGCGGCTGTTACTGTACACACAGCTGTTATACACCGACAGCGCGGCGGTCAGGATCACCACGTTCAGCGCATTGGCTACGAACGCATCACCCAGCTCGTGGAAAATCAGGACGAACGGGCTGGTATCTTCAGTAATGCGAGTCCACGGCATCAGCGACAGCAGCACGGTCAGTGAACCTATATAGAAGATAAGAATGCGCCACAGCACCTGATTGATTGCCTTGGGGATGCTCTTCTCCGGGTTTTCAGCTTCCGCTGCGGTCAGGCCAATCATCTCCAGCCCCCCGAATGAGAACATGATGATCGCCATCATCATCACCAGCCCGTGCAGGCCGTTAGGCATAAAGCCGCCGTGGTCCCACAGGTTGCTGACCGTTGCCTGCGGGCCGCCGTTGCCGCTGAACAGCAGCCAGCCGCCGAAGGCAATCATGGCGACAACCGCAACGACCTTAATAATGGCAAACCAGAACTCCAGCTCGCCGAACACCTTCACGTTGGTCAGGTTAATCGCGTTAATCACGATAAAGAACACCGCGGCGCTGACCCAGGTGGGGATCTCCGGGTACCAGAACTGGATATATTTGCCGACGGCGGTCAGCTCGGCCATGGCGACCAGCACGTACAGCGCCCAGTTGTTCCAGCCGGATGCCAGCCCGGCGAACGGTCCCCAGTACTTATGCGCGAAATGGCTGAAGCTGCCGGCCACCGGCTCTTCAACGATCATCTCACCCATCTGACGCATAATCAGAAAGGCAATAATGCCGGCAATGGCATAGCCCAGAATGACGGCGGGGCCGGCCGATTTAATCACCGATGCGCTGCCCAGAAACAGACCGGTACCGACGGCTCCGCCCAATGCGATAAGCTGAATGTGGCGGTTTTTTAACCCGCGATGCAGCGTCTCGCCCTGCTGATGTTCCATACTCTTCCTCGTGATGCTTGTTTTTATTTATGTCTGCCAGAGTGGTTAAATCTAATAACGTACTGAAATATTTACGCTTATCGATAAAGTAAAACCTGGCTTAATCTGGCGTCGCGCAGAGAATAGTGGTAGGCGGGGTGCTTTGCACTTTCTTTCTCATTCCGTGCGCCAGTGTGGTCAAAAAAACGCCGATCGCACCGGGTGGGTGCATAACGATTTCAGGGGGCAGCATAAGGGAAATCAGGCATTACAGATGGTGCTATTAGTGGGATACCGATTAACTAAGCTGCTGCCGTGTTTCAAAAAAGTTTTAAAAATTAACATTTATTATGCATTCGAGGGCGATCGAAAAATTCCGCTTACCCCTTGCCAGGAACGAGACGGGGGTCTGGTTTCGCCGGGTTGTCATATAGACATCAGGTGAATACTTTGTTACTTTACGGGCACCTTTTTTAAATTGGTATTACCAATTAACTCTGGCACATCGTAGAAGAAGGGATTATGGCCTACAGTAAGATTCGCCAACCAAAGCTCTCTGACGCCATCGAGCAGCAGCTTGAGTCCCTGATTATGGAAGGGACGCTGCGTCCCGGAGAGAAATTACTGCCCGAGCGCGAGCTGGCCGTGCAGTTTGATGTCTCCCGTCCTTCCCTACGAGAAGCAATCCAGCGTCTGGAAGCAAAAGGTCTGCTGCTTCGCCGTCAGGGCGGTGGCACCTTCGTCCAGAAAACCCTGTGGCAAAGCCTGAGCGATCCGCTCATCGAACTGCTTGCCGGCCATCCTGAATCCCAGTTCGACCTGCTGGAAACGCGTCATGCTCTGGAAGGGATTGCCGCCTATTATGCCGCGCTTCGCGGGACAGACGATGATATTGCACGTATACAGCAGTGCCACCTGCACATTCAGACCGCCCAGGACAGCGGGGATCTGGACGCAGAAGCCGATGCGGTGATGCAGTATCAGATTGCTGTCACAGAAGCCGCCCATAATGTGGTGCTGCTGCATTTGCTGCGCAGTATGGGTCCGATGCTGGAACAGAACGTAAGACAGAACTTCGAGTTGCTCTACTCGCGTCGGGAGATGCTGGTGAAAGTGAGTGAACATCGCGCCAGTATCTTTCAGGCGATTGTGGCACGCGAGCCGGAACAGGCCCGTGAAGCCTCACACCGACACCTGGCGTTTATCGAGGAAATATTGCTGGACAGAAGTCGGGAGCAAAGCCGTAGAGAGCGCTCCCTGCGACGTTTACAGCAACGTAAGGAATAACGTAAGTAAAACGCGTAAATATAACGCGGCACTATACCCGACACCATTGGCGTAACGGCTAACACAGCGCCAGCACCAGGGCTCAAGGGTATAAACGACGAGCCTGTCTCTTTGTGTTTTGAACGACAGAATGCAAAGAGACAGGCTCCAGACAATTCAACGTATTAGACACAGATAAGGAATACCCCCCATGTCAGAACGTTTAAACAATGACGTGGATCCGATCGAAACTCGCGACTGGCTACAGGCGATCGAATCGGTCATCCGTGAAGAAGGTGTTGAGCGCGCACAGTATCTGATCGACCAGGTACTGAGCGAAGCACGTAAAGGCGGCGTGAAAGTGGCTGCAGGTGCTGGAGCCAGCAACTATATCAACTCTATTGCTGTTGAAGATGAGCCGGAATACCCTGGCAACACATCTTTAGAACGTCGTATCCGTTCTGCTATCCGCTGGAACGCCATTATGACCGTTCTGCGCGCATCGAAGAAAGATCTGGACCTGGGCGGCCACATGTCCTCCTTCCAGTCTTCTGCCACTATCTATGAAGTGTGCTTCAACCACTTCTTCCGTGCGCGTACGGAAAAAGACGGCGGCGATCTGGTTTACTTCCAGGGTCACATCTCTCCGGGCGTTTATGCTCGTGCCTTCCTGGAAGGTCGTCTGAGCGAAGACCAGATGAACAACTTCCGTCAGGAAGTTCACGGTAAGGGTCTGTCTTCTTACCCACACCCTAAACTGATGCCTGACTTCTGGCAGTTCCCGACCGTATCTATGGGTCTGGGTCCATTGGGTGCGATCTATCAGGCTAAATTCCTGAAATATCTTGAACACCGTGGTCTGAAAGACACCTCTCAGCAGACCGTTTACGCCTTCCTGGGCGACGGCGAGATGGATGAGCCAGAATCTAAAGGTGCGATCACCATCGCCACCCGTGAAAAACTGGATAACCTGGTCTTCATCATCAACTGTAACCTGCAGCGTCTGGATGGCCCGGTAACCGGTAACGGCAAGATCATCAACGAACTGGAAGGTATCTTCGGCGGCGCAGGCTGGGAAGTGCTGAAAGTGATCTGGGGCGGTCGTTGGGACGAGCTGCTGCGTAAAGACACCAGCGGTAAGCTGATCCAGCTGATGAACGAAACCGTTGACGGCGACTATCAGACCTTCAAATCCAAAAACGGCGCGTATGTGCGTGAGCACTTCTTCGGTAAATATCCGGAAACCGCTGAGCTGGTAAAAGATCTGAGCGACGACGAGATCTGGTCACTGAACCGTGGTGGTCACGATCCGAAGAAAGTCTACGCCGCACTGAAAAAAGCGCAGGACACCAAGGGCAAACCTGTGGTTATCCTGGCTCATACCATCAAAGGTTACGGTATGGGCGACACCGCGGAGGGCAAAAACATTGCTCACCAGGTGAAGAAAATGAACATGGACGGCGTGCGCTATATCCGCGACCGCTTCAACGTGCCGGTTGACGATGCTGCCATCGAAAAACTGCCGTACGTGACCTTTGCTGAAGGCTCAGAAGAGCACACCTACCTGCACGCACAGCGTCAGAAACTGGGTGGCTACCTGCCAACTCGCGAACCTAAGTTCAGCGAGAAGCTCGAAATGCCAACGCTGGAAGATTTCCGCCAGCTGCTGGATGAGCAGAACAAAGAAATCTCCACCACTATCGCTTTCGTACGCGCCCTGAACGTGATGCTGAAGAACCCGTCGATCAAAGATCGCCTGGTGCCAATCATCGCCGATGAAGCCCGTACCTTCGGTATGGAAGGCCTGTTCCGTCAGATCGGTATCTACAGCCCGAACGGCCAGCAGTACACCCCGCAGGACCGTGAGCAGGTTGCTTACTATAAAGAAGACGAAAAAGGTCAGATCCTGCAGGAAGGTATCAACGAACTGGGTGCAGGCGCATCGTGGCTGGCGGCGGCAACGTCCTACAGCACCAACAACCTGCCAATGATCCCGTTCTACATCTACTACTCCATGTTCGGTTTCCAGCGTATCGGCGACCTGTGCTGGGCTGCAGGTGACCAGCAGGCTCGCGGCTTCCTGGTGGGCGGAACTTCCGGTCGTACAACGCTGAACGGTGAAGGTCTGCAGCACGAAGATGGCCACAGCCACATTCAGTCTCTGACTATCCCTAACTGTATCTCTTACGATCCAGCTTATGCGTACGAAGTTGCCGTGATCATGCATGACGGTCTGGTACGTATGTACGGTGATGCACAGGAAAACGTGTACTACTACATCACCACGCTGAACGAAAACTACCACATGCCAGCAATGCCGGAAGGCGCTGAAGAAGGTATCCGTAAGGGTATCTACAAGCTGGAAACTATCGAAGGTAGCAAAGGTAAAGTTCAGCTGCTGGGTTCAGGCTCTATCCTGCGTCACGTGCGTGAAGCGGCAGAAATCCTGGCGAAAGACTACGGCGTAGGTTCTGACGTGTACAGCGTGACCTCCTTCACCGAACTGGCCCGCGACGGTCAGGACTGTGAGCGCTGGAACATGCTGCACCCAACTCAGGAAGCACGCGTGCCGTACATCGCTCAGATCATGAGCGACGCACCGGCCGTGGCGTCTACCGACTACATGAAACTGTTTGCGGAACAGGTTCGCAGCTACATCCCAGCCAGCGACTATCGCGTACTGGGTACTGACGGCTTCGGTCGTTCAGACAGCCGTGAGAACCTGCGTCACCACTTCGAAGTGGACGCATCTTACGTTGTCGTTGCAGCACTGGGCGAACTGGCTAAACGCGGCGAAATCGATAAGAAAGTGGTAGCGGACGCTATCGCCAAGTTCGAAATCGATGCTGATAAAGTTAACCCGCGTCTGGCATAAGAGGTAAAGAGTAATGGCTATCGAAATCAATGTACCGGATATCGGTGCGGACGAAGTTGAAGTCACCGAAATCCTGGTGAAGGTTGGCGACACTGTAGAAGTTGAACAGTCGCTGATCGTGGTGGAAGGCGATAAGGCTTCTATGGAAGTCCCTTCTCCGCAGGCGGGCGTGGTTAAAGAGATCAAAGTGGCTACCGGCGATAAAGTCGAAACCGGCAAACTGATCATGATCTTCGAAGCAGCAGGTGGCGCAGCCGCGCCATCCGCTCCGGCTGAAGAGAAGAAAGAAGAAGCGGCTGCACCAGCTGCTGCGGCTCCGGCTGCGGCCAGCGGCTCGAAAGAAGTGAACGTACCGGATATCGGCGGCGACGAAGTTGAAGTCACCGAGATCATGGTCAAAGTGGGCGACACCGTTGAAGCAGAACAGTCGATCCTGACCGTTGAAGGCGACAAAGCCTCAATGGAAGTGCCGGCTCCGTTCGCGGGTACCGTGAAAGAGATCAAAGTGGCAACCGGCGACAAAGTCAGCACCGGTTCACTGGTGATGGTCTTTGAAGTGGCAGGCGCTGCGCCAGCCGCTGCGGCTCCGGCTGCGAAAGCTGAAGCACCGGCTGCGGCTGCACCGGCTAAGCAGGAAGAGAAAGCGGCTCCGGCTGCTGCCCCTGCGAAAGCAGACGCGAAATCCGACTTCGCTGAAAACGACGCTTACGTTCACGCGACTCCGGTTATCCGCCGCCTGGCGCGCGAGTTTGGCGTAAACCTGGCCAAAGTCAAAGGTACCGGGCGTAAAGGGCGTATTCTGAAAGAAGACGTTCAGACCTACGTGAAGGACGCGGTAAAACGCGCCGAAGCGCCAGCCGCTGCGGGTGGCGGTCTGCCTGGCATGCTGCCTTGGCCGAAAGTGGACTTCAGCAAGTTTGGTGAGATTGAAGAAGTTGAAATGGGCCGTATCCAGAAAATCTCTGGTGCGAACCTGAGCCGTAACTGGGTGATGATCCCGCACGTTACGCACTTCGACAAAACCGACATCACCGAGCTGGAAGCCTTCCGTAAGCAGCAGAACGATGAAGCGGCCAAACGTAAGCTGGATGTGAAATTCACCCCAGTGGTCTTCATCATGAAAGCCGTTGCTGCGGCCCTTGAGCAGATGCCTCGTTTCAACAGCTCACTGTCCGAAGATGGCCAGAAACTGACGCTGAAGAAATACATCAACATCGGTGTGGCGGTTGATACGCCAAACGGTCTGGTGGTTCCGGTGTTCAAAGACGTGAACAAGAAAGGAATTACCGAACTGTCTCGCGAGCTGATGGCTATCTCCAAGAAAGCGCGTGATGGCAAGCTGACCGCTGGCGAAATGCAGGGCGGCTGCTTCACCATTTCCAGCCTGGGCGGTATCGGGACGACTCACTTCGCGCCGATCGTGAACGCGCCGGAAGTGGCTATCCTGGGCGTCTCCAAGTCTGCCATGGAGCCGGTCTGGAACGGTAAAGAGTTCACTCCGCGTCTGATGATGCCGATGTCGCTCTCCTTCGACCACCGTGTAATCGACGGTGCAGATGGTGCGCGCTTCATCACCATCATCAATCAGGCACTGGCTGACATTCGCCGTCTGGTGATGTAACAGCAGACAAGGCCGGCGTAAGCCGGCCTTGTTATAAGGGATGTAGATATTCGTGGCACTGCGGTTTGCAGATTTTTAACAATTCTGTAAACTCTTGCGGTGAACGCGTCCCGGTGGAAGAAGGGCGTTGAATCAAAAGCTGTCTGACCCGCCGGACTATCAAATAAGAGGTCATGATGAGTACAGAAATTAAAACTCAAGTCGTGGTACTTGGGGCAGGTCCTGCAGGTTACTCTGCAGCCTTCCGTGCAGCGGATTTAGGTCTGGAGACCGTCATCGTTGAGCGTTACAGCACCCTTGGTGGTGTTTGTCTGAATGTCGGCTGTATCCCTTCTAAAGCCCTGCTGCACGTGGCGAAGGTGATTGAAGAAGCGAAAGCGCTGGAAGCTCACGGTATCGTGTTCGGCAAGCCGCAAACCGACGTTGACAAGATCCGCGCCTGGAAAGAGAAAGTCATTAACCAGCTGACCGGCGGTCTGTCCGGTATGGCGAAAGGCCGCAAGGTGAACGTGGTTAACGGCCTGGGTAAATTTACCGGCGCAAATACTCTGGTTGTGGAAAATGAGAAGGGTGAAACCACCACGATCACTTTCGACAATGCCATCATCGCGGCGGGCTCCCGCCCAATTCAGCTGCCATTCATCCCGCACGAAGATCCACGCGTTTGGGATTCTACCGATGCGCTGGAACTGAAATCTGTCCCAGAGCGTCTGCTGGTGATGGGTGGCGGTATCATCGGTCTGGAAATGGGTACGGTTTACCATGCCCTGGGTTCACAGATTGATGTGGTTGAGATGTTTGACCAGGTGATTCCTGCGGCAGATAAAGACGTGGTGAAAGTATTCACCAAGCGTATCTCCAAGCAGTTCAACCTGATGCTGGAAACCAAAGTCACCGCCGTTGAAGCGAAAGAAGACGGTATCTATGTGACAATGGAAGGCAAGAAAGCGCCGGCAGAACCACAGCGTTACGACGCGGTGCTGGTGGCTATCGGTCGTGTACCGAACGGCAAAGGTCTGGATGCCGGTAAAGCGGGCGTGGAAGTGGACGATCGCGGCTTTATCCGCGTCGACAAGCAGATGCGTACCAACGTACCGCACATCTTCGCTATCGGCGACATCGTGGGTCAGCCAATGCTGGCACACAAAGGCGTGCATGAAGGCCACGTAGCGGCAGAAGTGATTTCTGGTAAGAAACACTACTTCGACCCGAAAGTGATCCCATCTATCGCCTACACCGAGCCGGAAGTTGCCTGGGTGGGTCTGACCGAGAAAGAAGCGAAAGAGAAAGGCATCAGCTATGAAACCGCCACCTTCCCGTGGGCTGCTTCAGGCCGTGCTATCGCTTCCGACTGCGCAGACGGTATCACCAAGCTGATCTTCGACAAAACCACTCACCGCGTTATCGGTGGTGCGATTGTTGGTACTAACGGCGGCGAGCTGCTGGGCGAAATCGGCCTGGCAATCGAAATGGGCTGCGACGCTGAAGACCTGGCGCTGACCATCCACGCTCACCCGACTCTGCACGAATCGGTTGGCCTGGCGGCTGAGATCTTCGAAGGCAGCATCACCGACCTGCCAAACCCGAAAGCGAAGAAGAAGTAATCGCTGACGGCCCCGCAAGGGGTAATTCGCGTTAGTTAGCGAGAATTAAGCCGCTATTCTCAACGGATAGCGGCTTTTTTACGGCTTTTTCCGGGCGACAGACCGCACTCAGCCTTGACTGGCCTGGTGCTGACTGGCGAAGTGGAATTTCCCCGCCAGCCTGGATTTAACCGACTTGTAAACCAAAAACGTATTTTTCCTTTTACGCTAAATAGCGTATCTTTGCCGCTTATGTTTTCAGATTTAAGGCTCTCCGTGTCAAACAACGTCGCCCTGATTACCGGTGCCAGCCGTGGCATTGGCCACCATCTCGCCCGTCATTTCTATGCGCAGGGATATCATCTGATTCTGCTTGCGCGTGATGCGCAGGCACTGGCTGCGCTCGCCGCCGGGTTCGATCCGTCCCGCGTGCAGACGCTGGCGCTGGACGTCTGTGATTTTGCCAGCGTGTCGCAGCAGGTTCAGCAGGCGCTTTCCCGCCACTCGCGGCTGGACGTGCTGATCAATGCCGCCGGTATTTTCCGCCCGGGCTCCACGCAGACGCCGCTGGATGATTTCAGCGCGCTGCTGGCGACCAACGTTACCGCTATCCATCACCTCTGCCAGCTGTGCACGCCGTGGCTGCAGAAGTCTGGCGATGGCCGCATCTTCAATCTTGCCTCGGTGAGCGGCGTGCAGCCCTTCGGCAGCGTCGCCAGCTATGCCGCCAGCAAACACGCGCTGGTCGGCTACAGCCGCTCCATTGCCCGCGAGCTGGGCGCGCTGGGGATTAAAGTCACCACGCTGTGCCCGGACGTGGTGGATACCGATATGGCCGTCGGTTCGGGGCTGCCAGCGGAAGAGATGCTGAGCACGAAAGATATCTGCCGCGCGGTGGATTTTGTGATGTCGCTGTCACCGGCCGCCGTCATTGAGCAGTTGACGATCGGCCGCCAGCATCGACCGCGTAAACCGTCCTGAGCGAGACATTCTGATGATTGAACTGAACGGGGTTTCCCACGCTTACGGCGATCGAAAAGTACTGAAAAATATCAACCTTCAGCTCACCGAGAAGCGTATCGGCATCGTTGGCAGCAACGGCTGCGGCAAAAGTACCTTCGTTCGCCTGCTGAACGGATTACTGCTGCCTTCCCAGGGCGATGTGCTGATCGACGGCCTGAATACCCGCCAGCAGGGTAAAGCGGTACGGCGTAAAGTCGGCTTTGTCTTCCAGAACCCGGACAATCAGATCGTCTTTCCGGTAGTGGAAGAGGATCTGGCCTTTGGCATGAAAAACCTCGGGCTGGATAAAGCCACGATCCGTGAACGCACCGACGCGGCGCTGACCCGCTACGATATGCAGGATCTGCGGCAGCATCCGGCGCATTTGCTCAGCGGCGGGCAAAAGCAGCTGCTGGCGATCTCCGGCGTGCTGGTGATGGAGCCGGAATACATTGTGTTTGATGAACCCACCACGCTGCTGGATCTGCGCAACAAGCGGCGAATTGCCGCCGCGATTGCCGAGCTGGATCAAACCGCGATCGTCGTTTCGCACGATCTGGAGTTTCTGCAGGATTTTGACCGCGTTCTGGTGTTTGAACGCGGGGAAGTTGCCGTCGATGATGTGCCCGCCGTGGCGCTGAAAGAATATGTCAGGATGATGTCATGACCCTGAGTGATTACGTACCGGGTAACTCGCTTATCCATCGCCTGCCGCCGGGAGTAAAAATTCTCTCTCTGGCCCTGGTCGGTACGCTGCTGTTTGTTTTTCCCCTGCTGGCGGCCGTGCTGTCCACGCTGGCCGTAGTTGCGGCACTTTACCCGCTGGCGGGTATTGGACCGAAAATGATGCTGCTGCAGCTGAAACCACTGCTGTGGGTGCTGGGGCTGCTGTTCGCCGTGCAGTGGTGGATGGTTGACTGGCTTTCCGGCGTGCTGGTTGTGGCGCGTCTTTCAGCACTGCTGCTGCTGGCGGCGCTGGTAACGCTGACTACGCGCACCACCGAGATGATTGATGCGCTGGAAAGCGGGCTGTTCTGGCTGCGTTTTCTGCGCATCAATCCGGCGAAGGTCAGCCTGGCACTCTCGCTGGCTCTGCGTTTTATTCCGGTGCTGGCCGCCATCACCGCCGAGGTGCGTGAAGCGCAAAAAGCGCGTGGCCTCGATCGCAGTGTGATTGCCGTAGCGATCCCGGTTATTGTCCGTACCCTGAAAATGGCTGATGACATTGCGGCGGCGCTGGAAGCCCGCGCATACGATCCTCAGCTAAAACATCCCCGCAGCGATGCTGCAAAGTCGAGAGGCTCTTAATGTCCACCCGAGATATTGTTTATATTGCGCTGTTTGCGGCGATGACCGCGGCGCTGGGCCTGTTCCCGGCCTTCAGCCTGCCGGTGATTGGCGTGCCGATTACCGCACAGACGCTGGGCTGTATGCTGGCAGGGGCGATTGCCGGTGCTAAGCGCGGCGCGCTGGCGATGGTGCTGTTCGATCTGCTGGTGGCCATCGGGCTGCCGCTGCTGGCCGGCGGGCGCGGCGGGCTGGGGGTTTATATGGGGCCGGGCGGAGGGTTTATTCTTTCCTGGCCGCTGGCGGCATTGGTCATCGGCTTACTGTACCAGCGCGGCCTGCGTTCACTGACGCTGGTGAAGGAGCTGCTGATTATTGCACTGGGCGGGATCGTGGTGATTTATGCCTGCGGTATTCCGTGGATTGCTGCCGTTGCGGGCATCACGCTGAAGCAGGCCGCCCTGGGTTCGCTGGGGTTTGTGCCGGGCGATATCGTGAAGGTGGTGCTGGCGGCGGTGATTGTTCGGGCGGTACGGCGGGCGTACCCGACGCTGGGATAACGTTCTACGCTGTGGGACAGGCGTTTGGGGTTCAGCCCCTGCTGCTGCTCCAGGGCGGTCCTCACGCCGTGCGTGGCACTTAGGCCACAAGACGGCGCTGTGGAACTGGTGGTTGGGGTTCAGCCTCTGGTGCTGCTTCAGAGCGGTCCTCGCGCCGCGTTGCGGTGCCTTCGGTTACGCCATTGTGCCGAACGGATCGGCCTGGATTGAACGTCCCTGTTCAAGCCAGGCCTGACGCCAGCATCCCTGCTGCCGTCTCCTGGCGCAATGGCTCCACCTCAGCGCTGCGGATGCCCTTGCGCAGCAGCAGAGGCTGCCCCATTAGATGTTTCATCGCTTTTGGATTTGGAAAGATCATTGAGTTCGTCCACAAGGAACAATGCTTCATTCTGGCAACTCAATAGATAACAACCGACCAGCCGATCGACACGTATAAACGCGAGTTCTTGGTAACTGTCTCAAGAGTGAAAAGCCATCTGTTTTCAGGCAACGCGAAAGATGGGAGCGGGCTGGTTCTGCTCAGGTAGGGCAATCCGCAGCGCGATGCGCGGTAAAATAGTCGTATGGGTTCAGCCTCTGCTGCTGCTTCAGGGCGGTCCTCACGCCGCGTTGCGGTGCCTTCGGTAACGCCATTGTGCCGAACGGATCGGCCTGGATTGAACGTCCCTGTTCAAGCCAGGCCTGACGCCAGCATCCCTGCTGCCGTCTCCTGGCGCAATGGCTCCACCTCAGCGCTGCGGATGCCCTGGCGCAGCAGCAGAGGCTGCCCCTTTAGTTGTTTCATCGCTTTTAGATTTTAAGGCAATGCGAAAGCTTGAGAGCAGGCTGGCAGTGCCCCCGAGAGGGCAATCCGCAGCGCTGAGCGGAGAGAGGAAGCCAGGATTCGGCCGCATGGACGCGGACGAAAGTCACAGCCGGGCAGGACGCCCGTCTGTGGCGGTCCGACCGGCTGACGAACGAAGTGAAGGGACCGCGAAGCGGCGCGAGGACCGCTCGATCGGGGGCACTGCCAGCCAGCGCCATCATCCGCACCGTCAAACAGCGCCACGTTTACAGCCTCAGCAGAATTTTTCCTTTCAACTCCCCGGACAGCACCGCCTCCACCGCCTGATGAATATCCGCCAGCGCGAACTCGGCCACCACCTCGGTGGCAATCACCCCGTCGCGGATCAGCGCCATCACCTCATTAATGCGCCGCTGCACCAGCGCCTTCTCATGACCATGTACCCACAACCGTAAATGGAAATTAGAAAAACGAATATCCGGCCTGCTGCGCCAGAACGCCGGAGGGATCGGCTGACCGGAAAGCAGACCATAGTGAATAAACTGCCCGCCCGGCATCAGCGCCTGCGCCAGCGTCAACGATTCTTCACCGCCAATGCAGTCCAGAATCGCCTCCACGCCGCCGCTTCGCTGCAGAGCCGCCAGCTGCTGCGGATAATCCGGGCTGCCGCTGTTCAGTATCGTCTCAGTAGGATAGCCGTCGAACTGCGCCAGGTTCTCTGCCTTACGTACAATCGCAATCGGCCTGATGCCGAGATGGCCGGCAATGCGGATCAGCATCTTGCCAATCGCCGAATTAGCCGCATTGATGATTACCCGCATGCCGGGAGTGAAGTGCAGCTCTTCGGTCAGCATCAGCAGGGCGGTCATTGGGTTCACATAGCTGGTCGCGGCCTGCCGATCGCTGACGAAGTCGGGCAGGGTAAAACACCACTGCGCATCGCTGTCCTTATAGGTCTGCCAGGCACCCATACTGCCCACCGGCAGCACCCGTTGCCCGGGCGTCAGGGAAGGGTCGTTGCTCTGAAAAATATGCCCAATGCCTTCAAAGCCCGGTACGAAAGGCAGGGCAATGCGCGAACGGTAAGCGCCGGAAATAGTAATAATATCAGAGGGGTTAATCGTCGCCCATGCCATCTTAATCCGCACCTGACCGGCGGATAATTCGTTCAGCTCACCGGATTCCAGCCGCAGAATATCCCTGATATTACCGAACTCGCGAACCATCGCTCTGGTGAATAAACTCTCTTTCATGGTATATTTTCTTTAGTGGTTTCTGGTTTACAGGTTGATGATTTTTATGCAGCAGTATAATAGTGAAACATTCCGCGTATCAATGCGTGATATCGATCTGCATGGTCACGTCCATAATTCAGTTTACCTGGATTATTGTGAAGATGCCGTGGTTAATGCCTTTCGCCGTGCAGATATTTTAGCGTTATTTCGCCCGCAGACGGCAGGCGTGGTTTATCACGTTAAAAAATGCGAAGCCACCTTTCATTTCCCCTTATCGGTCGACGATGTGGTTGAGCCGCAGGTATTCATAGAGAAGCTCGGCAACAGCAGCTTAATATTTTCTATTCATCTGAATTTACAGAGCAAGGATATTCTCGCCGCTGAAGGAAAACTGGTCTGGGTCTGCATTAATCCTGCCGATAATAAGCCTTGTCCGATCCCCGATGAAACCCGCACGGCATTAACCCGTCATTTTCCGCAATCAGGGGCCGGTGCCTGATGCCGGTCCACGACAGGGTTCAGCAGCACGCCCGGGAGTTTCCTCAGTCTGTCGCGGTGAATATTGATGGCCAGACGCTGAGCTGGCAGCAGCTGCTATCCGGATCGCAGGCACTGTATCAGTATCTCCTCGACCAGCCTTCAGCCGGGCATACCGTGGCGATCGCCACCGGCAATGCCATTGCTTTCCCGACCGCCTGGCTGGCGGCCACGGCGCAGCCTTTTACCGCAGCGATAATCGATCCGCACCTGCCTGACGTGCAGCTGCACGCAATGCTGAGCCGTATTAAGCCGGATCTGCTGCTGCTTAATCAGCAGGATCGGGCAACGATCGCGCTGGCGGATGAACTGCAGATCCGCTGGCTGGCGGTGGATCGGTGGCTGGAGGATGCCCCTCCCGTGACTGAAGACGTGGCCGGATTCTGCCGGGGGATGCAGGACGCAACGCCGTTTTTGATTAACTTTACCTCCGGCACTACCAGCCTGCCGAAGGCGTTTGTCCGTTCGCGTCGGTCCTGGCGCAGCAGCTTTGAAAACGGCGAAGCGATCTTTCAGCTGGCGGATGCGCCGTCAACGCTGTTTCCCGGCCCGCTCTCGAACGGCATCGGCCTCTACTGTCTGAATGAGACGCTCTATGCGGGCGGGTGCTTCTACAGCCTCGGAAAGTGGCAGCCTGATGCCGCACTGGCGCTGATCGTGGAGCAGCAGATCCAGCGGCTGGTGGTGGTTCCCACGATGATTGCCGGTTTTTCCCGCGTGGCCGATGGCCAGATTTTTCCCGGATTACGCAACCTGCTCAGTGCCGGAGCCAAACTGGAACTGAACCACTACCGGCAGGCGCGGGCGCTGTTTCCGGCGGCGCGAATGCAGGAGTATTATGGTGCATCGGAGCTGGGATTCGTCGCCGTCTCCACGCTGAACGATGACAGCATCCGCGATTCCCTGGCCACCGTCGGGCAGGCTTTCCCGGGTACCACCATTGAGATCCTCGACGACGACGGTGCGCCGGTGGCGGCGAATCAGCCGGGGCGGATTTTTATTCGCAGCGAACAGATCATCGATGGCTATTTATGGGGCGATGACGGCAGCGCATTTAAAAAAACGCCGTGGGGGGCCACGGTATCGGATATCGGCTATCTGGATGAACAACGGAGCCTGCATATTATTGGCCGTCGCGGAAATATGATCGTCAGCGGCGGGAATAATATTTATCTGTCTGAAATAGAAACGACGATCAAATCGATCCCTGGAATTATTGAGGCGGTAGTCGTTGCCATTGATGATAATTATCTGGGGAAAAAGATCGTTGCTGTTATTGAGGCGGAATTCAGCCTGGCGGAAACGATCCCGGAAATATGCCGTGAGTATCTGGCGAAATATAAATTGCCGCGTCACTATTATCATATCAGCCGCTGGCCACTCACGCCCGCTGGAAAAATTAAACGTGCCGAGCTGGAATTAAGGATCGCAAATCATGAATTCAGAACCGATCTCACTGAACTATCAGCCGGAAGATGACTGGCAGCCCATCATCGTAGCGGCGGTCCGCACGCCGGTCGGCAGGGCATACGGCATGCTGGCCGCGCTGCCGATGGAGGCGCTGCTGGCACCGCTGTTCGGCAGGCTGATTGGTATGCTGCCGGCGGGCTTTCGCGCTATTGATGAGGTGATTATCGGCAATGCGACCGGCGGCGGCGGGAATATTGCCCGCCTCGCGGCGCTTAGCGCCGGGCTGCCGCTGGAGGTTCCGGCAGTGACGGTCGACCGTCAGTGTGGTTCAGGGCTGGAGGCCGCGATCAACGCCTGCCGCCTGATCCAGGCGCGGGCGGGAGAGTGCTACCTGGCCGGCGGCGTGGAGAGCGTCAGTACCGCACCGTGGCGGGTGGAAAAACCCGGTTCGCTGAAGCAGCAGCCGCGTTTTTATGGCCGCGCCCGTTTTTCCCCGGACGCTATCGGCGACCCGGAGATGGGGGAAGCGGCAGAAAACGTAGCCCGCCGCTGTGGCATCAGCCGGGAACGACAGGACCAGTTTGCCCTGCGCAGCCACCAGCGGGCCGTTGCCGCACAGCAGCAGGGCGCATTCCAGAATGAGATCGTGCCGCTGAACGTGGCGGGGCAGGCGATCGCGCAGGATGAATGCCCGCGCCCGACAACTTCACTTGCCCGGCTGGCCGCGCTGCCGCCCGCCTTTGCCGCCGATGGCAGCGTAACGGCGGGCAACTGCTGTCCGCTTAACGACGGTGCATCGCTGCTGCTGGTGATGAGCCGCCGACTGGCGCGCGAGTGCGGCTTTGTGCGCGGGCTGCGCTTTGTTGATGCCTGTAGCGCCGGCGTTGACCCGAATTACCTCGGGCTGGGGCCGGTTCCCGCCACGCAGAAGCTGCTGGTGAGGCAGCCATGGCTGGATCTCGATCGGGTGGCGGCTATTGAGTTTAATGAAGCCTTTGCCGCCCAGGTGCTGGGATCGCTGGATGCGCTGGGTATCGGCGAGCAGCGCGTTAACCGCCAGGGGGGAGCCATCGCGCTGGGCCATCCCTACGGCGCTTCCGGCGCGATGATGGTGACGCGGCTGTTCAGCCAGCTGGTAACCGCCGAGGGCGAAGACGGTTTTGGCCTGGCGATGCTGGGGATTGCCGGTGGCCTGGGGCTGAGCGCGCTATTCCGTGCGCAGGCGCTGTAGAGTGAGCTTTACTCTCGTCAGAACGGGTATTTCAAAAATACCGCAGTTCTTCATGTAGAATTTCCCGCTGTTATCTGCCGCGCCACTGCGGCGGGCGGCGTTCGCTGAAGGCGCGCAGGCTCTCCTGATAGTCTTCGCTCTGCTGAAGCAGGCGTAGCGCATCCCCGGCAGAGGGCAGAGGGGCGTGCTGCTGCGTATCCTCACCGGCGGCGGGTAGAGGATCTTTCAGCTGTGCATCTTCGCCGTCAGCAGCGGTATTCAGATGCTGTTTCAGCAGCGCATTGCACGCCCGTACCGCCAGCGGGGCGCTGCGATTAATGCGTGCCGCCAGCGTCAGCGCCGCATCTTTCAGGCCTTCAGGCGCGGCCAACTGATTAAACAATCCCAGCGCCAGCGCCCGATCCGCATCGATGGCCTCTCCGGTCAGCAGCAGCTCACGAGCAATATTGACCGGCAGGCGCGCCGCAAGCTGGCTGATGGCCCCGCCGAGCGGCAGCAGGCCGTGCGTAACTTCCGGCAGGGCGATTTTTATCCGGTCGCCGGCAACGATAAAATCGCAGTCCAGCGCCATCTCCAGCCCGCCGCCGATCGCATGGCCGTTCAGGGCCGCGATCCAGATTTTACGCCGGGGCTGGTGCTGCAGGGGATTGTAACCGCCGTGGCGATTACGCACCTTTTTACCGCCGTCGATAAAGGCTTCCTGTAAATCTGCTCCGCTGCAAAACGCGCTGCCGCTGCCGGTGAGGATCACGGTCCAGATGTCCGGGTTCTGCTCGCTGTAGTCCAGCCACTGCTCCAGCTCGGCAATCATCATCGCGTTATAGGCATTGCGCTGCGAAGCGCGGTGCAGCGTCAGGTACAGCACATGATGAGCGGGGCGGTCGGCAAGGACAAAGCGGGTAAGCGGTTCATCAATAATCATAAGAATTTCCCGGCGTCTGAGGCATCAGGCAAGTCTATCATGCCGCGATTGACCTGCTGCACCC
Source organism: Erwinia sp. SLM-02 (assembly GCF_037450285.1). NCBI lineage: Bacteria > Pseudomonadati > Pseudomonadota > Gammaproteobacteria > Enterobacterales > Erwiniaceae > Erwinia > Erwinia sp. SLM-02. The sequence continues at coordinate 448,952 of NZ_JAQISN010000003.1, forward strand.
ACTCAATAAAGCAGCGCAGCGCGGCGGAGTGATATTTGCGGCTGGGGTAGTAAAGCCACAGCCCCTCCGGCCTGGCGGCATAATCGGCCAGAATTTCCACCAGTGTGCCGTTGGCCAGCCAGGGCTGTGCCAGTTCGCGCATCACCAGCGCCGCGCCCGCGCCGGCGCGGGCAGCCTGAATCATCAGCATATCGTTATCCAGCGTCAGGTCGCCGTTGACCGCCACGTCAAAGGGTTTCCCCTCCGCCTGAAACTCCCATTTGTACAGCATGCCGCTGGGGAAGCGCCGCTGAATGCAGGGGTAGCCCGCCAGCCGCTCGGGATGCTGCGGCGTACCGTACTCTGCAATCAGCGCCGGGCTGGCGATCACCGCCCCGTGTATCGGCGGGCCAAAGGGTATAGCGACCATATCCTGCGGGATAGCCTCGCCGAAGCGAACGCCAGCATCAAAACCCTCGTCAATGATATTGACCAGGCTGTCACTGGTGGCGATCTCCAGCGCGATGTCCGGGTAACGCTGGCGAAACGGCAGCAGGATCCGCTGAAGCCAGAGCGTTGCGGCGCTGCGCGGCATGTTCAGGCGCACCGTGCCGCGCGGATCGGCCCGCCAGTTGTTCAGCTCATCCACTGCGCTGGAGAGGTCCACCAGCGCCGGTTCAATACGCGAGAGAAAGGCGCGCCCGGCCTCGGTCAGCGAGACGCTGCGGGTGGTGCGGTTCAGTAGCCTGACGCCAATGCGCTGCTCCAGATGGTTCATGGTATGGCTGAGCGTTGACGGCGTAACGTTGCGCTCTTCCGCCGCCTTGCGAAAGTTCAGGTGGCGGGCAATGGCGGCAAAAATTTCCAGTTCCTGGAGCGTGGTGCGGTTTTTCATATTGATGATTATTTTTCACTAAACCGGTTAAACGGCATCAATTGTTGATTTAATCCGCAGAAAGTATAACTGCTTCATCGCCAGTTAACCGGAGTATTACCATGAAAAAAAGAACGTTAGGCAGTCAGGGTTTGCAGGTGTCCGCCATAGGCTTGGGCTGCATGGGGATGAGCTTCGCCTACGGTGCCAGCGATGAGCGCCAGGCCATCAATACGCTGCATCGTGCCTTCGACCTTGGGGTGGATTTTCTCGACACGGCAGAGGTTTACGGCCCGTTTACCAATGAATCGCTGCTTGGCCGCGTGCTGAAGGGGCATCAGGGTAAGGTCAAAGTTGCCACCAAATTTGGCTTCCATATCACCGATGAGGGCGAAGGCTGGGAGCGAATTAAAGGCGTGAACAGCCGTCCGGAAAACATCCGTGCGGTGGTGGAAGCTTCGCTACAGCGTCTGGGGATAGAGGCCATCGATCTGCTGTATCAGCACCGCCCCGATCCTGCTGTACCGGTGGAGGAGGTGGTCGGCACGATGGCCGATCTGGTTCGCGAAGGTAAGGTCCTGCATCTGGGCCTGTCAGAAATTTCCAGCGATACGCTGCGGCGCGCGCAGGCGGTGCATCCCATCGCTGCCGTGCAGAGTGAATATTCGCTGTGGAGCCGCGACCCCGAGCAGGAACTGCTTGAAACCTGCCGTCGTCTGGACGTTGGTTTTGTTCCCTACAGCCCGCTGGGCCGGGGATTTCTGACCGGTAAAGTGGCGGCAGCCGGTACGCTGGCGGAGGATGATTTCCGCCGCTATCTGCCGCGCTTCCAGCAGCAGGCGTGGGAGCAAAATCAGAAACTGGTCGCGCAGCTGACGGAGATGGCGCAGGGCTATCGGGCCAGCCCGGCCCAGCTGGCGCTGGCCTGGGTGCTGGCGCAGGGGGAGAATATCGTGCCGATCCCAGGGGCGCGTCAGCTGGCCCATCTGGAGGATAACTGTGCGGCGGCCGATGTGGTCATTAACGACCGCGATCTTGCCACGCTGAATACGCTGTTTGCCCCGGCGAATATTGCCGGAGAGCGCTACAGCGAGCAGGAGTTTGCGCTGGTGGAGCGTTAAGGGAAGACGGCAGACCGCGTGCGGTCTGCCATTAATGATTTATCGAATCTTGTATTCCTGCGCGGTGCGTTCCACAGCCCGCCGGGTTTTTTCCACCAGCTCATCCAGTTCGGCATGAGTGGCAACCAGCGCCGGAGCCATAATCATCCGGCCCTGCGTTGAGCGGATGATGACGCCTTCCTCGAAGCCAAAGCTGCGGCAGCGCCAGCTAATCTCATCTTCATTGGTAAAGCGCCGCCGCGTGGCTTTATCGGCGGTAAACTGCAGCGCGGCTACCAGGCCTGTTCCCTGGATCTCGCCGATCATCGGATGATCGCGGAAGGTCTCTCTCAGGCGCTGTTGCAGGTAGGGACCGGTATCGTTTTTTACCCGATCGACGATTTTTTCATCCCGCAGTGCTTTGATATTTGCAATGGCCACCGCCGCCGCCACCGGATGCCCGGCGTAGGTCAGGCCATGAGCAAACACGCCGCCGTGCTCGACCAGCGCTTCCGCCATTCGCCTTGAAAGGATCAATCCGCCCATCGGAATGTAGCCCGAGGTCAGCCCTTTGGCGATGGTAATGGTGTCCGGCTCGAAGCCAAAATGCTGGTGGGCGAACCACTCTCCGGTACGACCAAATCCGCCGATGACTTCATCGGCGCACAGCAGCACATCGTACTGGCGGCAGATGCGCTGGATCTCCGGCCAGTAGCTCTCCGGTGGGAAGATCATTCCGCCCGCGCCCTGGAACGGCTCGGCGATAAATCCGGCCACGTTCTCACTGCCCAGCTCAAGGATCTTCTCCTCCAGCTGACGGGCACACCTGAGGCCGAATTCCTCCGGCGTCAGGTTGCCACCGTGGGCGAACCAGTAAGGTTCATCAATGTGGGCTATATCCGGCAGCATGCCGCCCATCGCGTGCATAAACTTCATCCCGCCCATGGCGGTACTGGCCAGCGTAGAGCCGTGATAGCCGTTCCAGCGGCCAATCATCACCCGTTTTTCCGGCTTGCCCACGACCTGCCAGTAGCGGCGTGCGGTGCGGATCAGCACCTCATTGGATTCCGATCCGGAGTTGGTATAAATCACGTGGCTGTAGCGATCGGGGAGCAGGCTGAACAGCAGTTCGGAGAGCTCAATCACCGACGGGTGGGTGGTGTGGAAGAACATATTGTAATAGGACAGCTGCGCCATTTGCTTTGTGGCGGCTTCAATCAAATCCTGGCGGCCGTAGCCTAAAGCGGTACACCACAGCCCGGACATGCCGTCCAGATATTGACGGTCGTCGTTATCCCAGAGGTACAGTCCCTTTGCACGGTTCATCACGCGCGGCCCCTCGGCGTTCAGTTTTTTCTGGTCGACGAAGGCATGCATATTATGCGCCGCATCCATACTCTGCCAGGTGCGGGTACTGTGCTGTTTTGCATCGTTTTCTTTCATAAATAGTTCTCCAGTCAGTGTAGGGTACTGCAGGTTTTTTCCTGCCTGATTCAGTTTTTATGGGGGGGATTGAGCGCTTTCTCGATGGGTTCCGGGGTAAACAGCGGTTTGCGCATCACCAGCCTCACCCACAGCGCGCCAATAATTGCCACCACCGCCAGCACGCCGCCGGCGACGGCAAAGACTTCACCTGCCATATCGGCGGTGGGGGAGGCATTCCAGATGGCATACAGCATGCCGACGATCCCCAGTATCTGCGGCAGCGGATAGAAGGGGGTGCGGAACGGGCGCGACAGGTGCGGATAGCGACGGCGTAAAACGATGACGTTGATGTGGGTGATGATGTAAGCCAGCAGCCAGCAGATTGCGGCGGCCAGCAGCAGCAGGCTGATGGAGTCGGCATTCATCAGCAGCAGCGGCAGGCCGGTAATGGCGGCGACAAACACCACGGCGACCCACGGCACGCCGTTGCGGCTGTGGATATTAAAGCAAGGGAAGGCCTGACCGTTTTGCGACATGCCGCTGAGCATGCGCGGAATCGTTGCCAGCGATGAATTCAGGGTACTGCAGGTGGCGGTGATCGCGGCGGCTAGCAGCAGCAGCTTGCCGCCCTCCCCAAACACGCGGGTGGCAAACAGATAATGGGGTAAATCGTCCCCGGTCAGCGCCGAACGCGGCAGAACCAGCAGCGCGCCGAGGCAGTAAAGAATGATAGTGACAAAAATCAGTGTTAAACCGATCATCATGGCCCGCGGAATGTCGCGCTGGGGCCGTTTGGTTTCTTCAATCAGCGGGCAGACAAACTCCGCGCCGACGAAGCCCCAGACGGTGGTAGCCACCAGGGCGACCGCCCCCCATCCCCAACCCTGCGGTGCCACACTCCCCTGAGCGACCAGGCTGGTGACGGTTTCCGCATGCGGGCTGGTAATGGCACAAATCCCCAGCACCAGCAGCACCACCATCATGATGACCGCCAGCGCCGTTTGCAGACGGGCAAAAATATCGATATTCATCAGGTTAAACAGGGTAAACAGCAGCAGCACGCCGGCGGCCACGGTTAGCGGCGGCAGTGAGCTGTGCGGGAATACCTTACCGATGATCAAATCCAGCAGCAGCAGCTCGGCGGAAAGCGCAAACATCGCCACGACGATATAACCGGAAAAGGTCGCGATAATGGCGGGGAAATGGCCGAGGGCCACTTCTGTATAGCTGCACAGGCTGCCCGAGCGCGGGATCATCAACGACAGCTCTGAAAACGAGCAGGCATAGCTGAGGGCGAGAAGCCAGGCGAGGGTCAGCGGCAGAATCAGGCTTAAACCGGCGATACCGGCCGCGTGGAGCATCATCACCATCACGCCCTGTGAGACAACCAGGCCGACGGATACCGACAGAAGGGAGAGGAACCCCAGCTTATTACCCGGCACCGGTGAGGTATTGTGTTTTACTGATACATCGGCATCTTGCGACATGAGTCTGTCCTCCGTTGTGAAGTGCGGCGATCACCGGCGCAGCTGGATCCAGGTGGTTTTAAGCTGGGTATATTTGTCGAAGGCGTGCAGGGAGAGATCCCGGCCAAAACCCGACTGTTTGCCGCCGCCGAATGGGACGCTGGCGTCGATAGCATCAACGGTATTGACGGAAACGGTGCCGGCATTCAGCCGCTGGGCAACGCGATGTGCACGGCTCAAATCGTCGCTCCACAGTGACGCCGCCAGCCCGTAGATGCTGTCGTTGGCAAGGGATATCGCCTGCTCTTCACTGTCGAAAGGCATAACCGCCAGCACCGGACCGAACACCTCTTCCTGCGCCAGCGTCATGCCGGCGTGGACGCCGGTGAAAATCGTTGGCTGGATGTAGTTGCTGGAATGGTTAATGCGCTGCTGCTGGCCGCCGCAGCGCAGTTCTGCCCCCTGTTCGCAGGCGTTCTGGATAAAGCCCATCACTCTGTCGGCATGACGACTGCTGACCATGGCGCCCGTCCGGCTGGCGGGGTCGAGCGGATCGCCCGGCTGCCACTGCTGAGCCTTTGCCAGCAGGCGTTCGACGAATTCTTGGTGAATGCTGTGCTCAACCAGCAGGCGGGAATTCGCAGAGCAGACTTCGCCCTGATTGAAGAAGATGGCGCTGGCCGCTTTTTCTGCCGCCAGTTCGAGGTTCTGGCAGTCAGCGAAGATCAGGTTCGGGCTTTTCCCTCCGCACTCCAGCCAGACCTGCTTGAGGTTGGACTGCGCGGCGTACTGCATAAAGTATTTTCCAACCTGAGTGGAGCCGGTAAACACCACCGCATCAATATCTTCGTGCAGGCCGAGCGCTTTGCCGGTGATGTCACCATTACCGGGAAGCACGCTGAGCACTCCGGGCGGCAGGCCAGCCTCCAGCGCCAGCTCTCCGAGGCGCAGCGCGGAGAAGGGGGACTGCTCTGCCGGTTTAAGAATTACGCTGTTGCCTGCCGCCAGCGCCGGGGCAACCTTCCAGGCCGCCATATCCAGCGGAAAATTCCACGGCACCACGGCGGCGATAACGCCGAGTGGAGCGCGGGTGATCATGGCGACGGCGTCCTGCGCGGTGGGAGCAATCTGGCCGTACAGCTTGTCCAGGCTTTCGGCGTACCATCTGAATACGCCCGCTGCGCCCGGCACATCAATCTCCCTGGCATCGGTTACCGTTTTGCCCATGCTCAGTGAGTCCAGCAGCGCCAGTTCATCGGCGTGCTGCATAATCAGGTCGGCCAGCCGCAGCAGAACCTGCTTGCGGGAGGCGGGAGACTGCTGTGACCAGTCGCCGCGTTCAAAGCAGCGCCGCGCTACGCTCACCGCCTGATTGACCGTGGCCTGCTCGCTGATATCGACGGCAGCCAGCAGGCGGTTTGTTGCCGGATTGATAACGGCAAAGGTTTTTTCACTGGTCGATAACTGTTTCTGGCCGTCGATAATGGCCTGATGAATAAAGTGTTGTTGCCCGGCCAGTTGCTGCCACTTCTGTTGTGTCCACATCGGTTTACCCCCGCGGGTGCATGTTGAGATGACAGGATGTTTAAAAATTGTTAAATCCTGCGTCATCCTAACCCCGGGGGGAGTGGGCGAAAATTAGTAAAAATGTATAGAGTGAGCATGAAAAACCGTGGCAGCGGATACTGGCGGGAATATCGTCTGGCTGAGTTGGCTATGGCGATCGGGGGTCAGCCTCTGCGGCGGCCGGGCGGTCCTCGCGCCGCTTTGCGGTGCCTTCGGTTCCGGCTGCGGGCCTTGCGGATCGGCGCGGAGCGGGCGTCCTGCCCGCGCCGCGCCTGAGCCCAGCATCCCTGCTGGTCTCTCCGGCCCCACTGCCTGCACCTCAGCGCTGCGGATTGCCCGGTCGCCGCAGAGGCTGACCCCTTTTTACAATGTGCTGGCGGCCTGAAATGGCATGGGAATCATGGTGTTTAGCGAGCCGTGCCTGAACGGTATAGGAATTGTGTTTGCGAACAGGCAACATTGTTATCGAAAGCGGGCTGGCTGTGGCCCCTGCCGGACAATCCGCAGCGCTGAACGTAGCGAGGAAGCCAGGATTCAGCCACAGGGAAGTGGCCGAAAGGCACAGCCGCGCAGGACGCGCGTCTGTGGCGGTCCGGCCGGCTGACGAACGAAGTGAGGGCACCGCGAAGCGGCGCGAGGACCAGCCCGGCAGGAGCCACAGCCAGCCAGCTCGGGCACCGAACCGCCAGCCAGCGCAGTGCCGGTCCGACAGGCTGACGAACGAAGTGAGGGCACCGCGAAGCTGCGCGAGGACCAGCCCGGCAGGGGCCACAGCCAGCCCGCTCGGGCACCGAACCGCCAGCCAATACCAGCCAACATCAGCCCCCAACCTGAATCTCAGGTTATCAACCAGTGCGAAAACGTGACGATTTCTCGCGCTGATTTAAAAGAGATAAAGATTAATGCCTGGATGATATGCCGCTATATCGCTCGGCTAACAGAATAAAAACTAAACATTAACCTTCTGACTAGTGTGGAATGCTATAAAAAACCGCTTAACCGGGGTTGACGCGCCTCGCAAATAATGTTGCTTATTTGTAAACAGATTAACATGCGACCGAAATCCTGCTATGCTGCCCCACGCGGAACCGGGCGCCTTACCCTACACACGGATGGTTATCACTAATAGCGGTGACTTGGGTGACCCGGGATGCCATATACAATGAGAGCGAGGAGAACGTCGTGCTAGAAGAATACCGTAAGCACGTTGCCGAGCGTGCTGCCCAGGGGATCGTTCCTAAACCGTTAGATGCTTCCCAAATGGCCGCGCTGGTTGAACTGCTAAAAGCCCCTCCAGCGGGTGAAGAAGAATTCCTGTCAGACCTGTTGATCAATCGAGTCCCGCCGGGTGTAGATGAAGCGGCCTATGTTAAAGCCGGTTTCCTGGCCGCTGTCGCGAAAGGCGAAGCTACCTCCCCTCTGGTAACTCCTGAAAAAGCAATTGAACTGCTCGGCACCATGCAGGGCGGCTACAACATCCATGCGCTGATTGAAGCTCTGGATGAAGAAAAGCTGGCTCCGATTGCCGCAGAAGCGCTTTCCCACACGCTGCTGATGTTCGACAACTTCTATGATGTTGAAGAGAAAGCCAAAGCGGGCAACCCACACGCGAAAAAAATTATTCAGTCGTGGGCTGACGCCGAGTGGTTCCTGAAGCGTCCTAAACTGGCAGAAAAAATCACCGTAACCGTGTTTAAAGTGACCGGCGAAACCAATACCGATGACCTCTCTCCGGCACCGGATGCATGGTCTCGCCCGGATATTCCACTGCACGCGCTGGCGATGTTGAAAATCGAACGTGATGGCATTGTACCCGACGATGCCGGCAACGTTGGACCGATCAAACAGATCGAAGAATTACAGAAAAAAGGCTTCCCGCTGACCTACGTTGGTGACGTGGTCGGTACCGGTTCATCGCGTAAATCCGCCACCAACTCGGTGCTGTGGTTTATGGGCGACGACATTCCTTACGTGCCTAACAAGAAGGGCGGCGGCGTGTGCCTCGGCGGCAAAATCGCACCAATCTTCTTTAACACGATGGAAGATGCCGGTGCGCTGCCGATCGAAGTGGATGTTGATAAGCTGAATATGGGCGACGTGATCGATATCTTCCCTTACAAAGGCGAAGTGCGTAATCACGAAACCGACGAGCTGCTGGCAAACTTCGAGCTGAAAACCGACGTGCTGCTGGATGAAGTGCGTGCCGGTGGTCGTATCCCGCTGATTATCGGCCGTGGCCTGACCTCAAAAGCCCGCGAATCTCTTAACCTGCCGCACAGCGATGTGTTTGTTCAGGCGAAAGATGTGGCTGCCAGCACCCGTGGATACTCACTGGCGCAGAAAATGGTTGGCCGCGCCTGCGGCGTGGAAGGTATCCGTCCGGGCGCTTACTGCGAACCGAAAATGACCTCCGTGGGTTCTCAGGATACCACCGGCCCGATGACCCGCGACGAGCTGAAAGACCTGGCCTGTCTGGGCTTCTCAGCCGATCTGGTGATGCAGTCATTCTGTCATACCGCCGCTTATCCTAAGCCGGTTGACGTGACCACTCACCACACTCTGCCGGACTTCATCATGAACCGCGGCGGCGTGTCGCTGCGTCCGGGCGACGGCGTTATCCACAGCTGGCTGAACCGTATGCTGCTGCCGGATACCGTCGGTACCGGCGGTGACTCCCACACCCGTTTCCCAATCGGTATTTCCTTCCCGGCGGGTTCTGGTCTGGTGGCGTTTGCCGCAGCGACCGGCGTAATGCCGCTGGATATGCCTGAGTCGGTGCTGGTGCGCTTTAAAGGCGAAATGCAGCCGGGTATCACCCTGCGCGATCTGGTTCACGCTATTCCGCTGTACGCGATCAAAGCGGGCCTGCTGACCGTCGAGAAGAAAGGTAAGAAAAACATCTTCTCCGGTCGCGTGCTGGAAATCGAAGGCCTGCCTAAGCTGAAAGTTGAGCAGGCATTTGAGCTGACCGATGCTTCAGCAGAGCGTTCTGCCGCCGGTTGTACCATTAAGCTGGATAAAGAGCCGATCGTTGAGTATCTGCAGTCCAACATCGTGCTGCTGAAGTGGATGATCTCTGAAGGCTACGGCGATCGTCGTACCCTGGAGCGCCGCGTAGAGGGCATGCAAAAATGGCTGGCCGATCCGCAGCTGCTGGAAGCCGATGCTGACGCAGAATACGCGGCGGTGATCGACATCGATCTGGCGGATATCAAAGAGCCAATCCTGTGTGCGCCAAACGACCCGGACGATGCCCGCCTGTTGTCTGACGTGCAGGGCGAGAAGATCGATGAGGTCTTCATCGGTTCGTGCATGACCAACATCGGTCACTTCCGTGCCGCCGGTAAACTGTTGGATGCCCATAAGGGGCAGCTGCCAACCCGTCTGTGGGTGGCTCCGCCAACCAAGATGGATGCCGCGCAGCTGACCGAAGAGGGCTACTACAGCGTCTTCGGTAAGAGCGGTGCACGTATCGAAATCCCGGGCTGTTCACTGTGCATGGGTAACCAGGCGCGCGTGAAAGATGGCGCAACGGTGGTATCGACCTCAACGCGTAACTTCCCGAACCGCCTCGGTAACGGTGCTAACGTGTTCCTGGCCTCCGCCGAGCTGGCTGCGGTTGCTTCCCTGCTGGGCAAGCTGCCGACGCCGGAAGAGTACCTGAAGTTTATGGACCAGGTGGATAAAACCGCCGTGGATACCTACCGTTATCTGAACTTCGACCAGCTGAGCCAGTACACTGACAAAGCTGACGGCGTGATTTTCCAGACTGCGGTCTGAGAACGCTGAGAGAGAGGATTTTTCCGATCGTCATCGGTAAAAATCTTTCAGATGGGTGATGCTTCAGACAGAAATGGATAAGCATTGCCCCGTTAAAAAGAGCCGCTGGTCGGCTCTTTTTTTATTACCCGTCTTAAACACCCACCTTCATGCCTGCAATTTCAGCCATGCCAGAAGCTCCGCCTGCGGGCTGCCCGGCACGAGGGGCTTTGGCGACAGCAGGCAGTAGTGTGAACCATCCTCAACAAAACCTGATGGTGCGCTCAGCACGCCGCTCTCCACATCGTCGCGCACCAGGTGCCACGGGCCGATGGCCACGCCCAGGCCCGCCACGGCGGCCTGCAGGCTGAAATAGAAGTGATCGAAAGTCTGCCCCGCGCGATCAACAGGGGGATAACCCACCGCTGCCGCCCATTCCTGCCACGCACCGGGTCGGGTACGCGTATGCAGGCGGGGCGCATCGATTCTGAGTGCGGCATTACGCTGCTTCACGTTGAACCAGCTCGCCGCTTTATCCGTGCGGCAGACCGGGCCGACCTTTTCAGCAAACAGCGTTTCGGCGTGATAGCTCCCCGGTAGCGGAAAATCGCTGCGGCGGATGGCCAGATCGATGCCGCTGGCAAAAGAGAACGGGCCACCGCCGGCAACGAGATGAACATCGATGTCCGGATGGCGGGCCTGAAAATCTGACCAGCGGGGGATCAGCCAGCGCATCAGCAGCGTTGGCTCGCAGGACAGCACCCACTGCCGCTGCTGGCTGGCACGCAGTTCGCTGACCGCCTGGCGCATCAGATCCATCCCTTCAGCAACGGCCCTGGCCAGCGTGCGGCCCGCATCTGTGAGGAATACGCGTCGGCTGCGGCGCTCGAAAAGCGCCACGCCCAGCTCGTCCTCCAGCAGGCGCACCGCACGGCTGACCGCACCGTGCGTCAGGTGCAGTTCAGTGGCGGCACGGCTGAAATTTTCCTGCCTGGCGGCGGCCTCGAAGCAGCGCAGCGCCAGCAGCGAGGGCAGGCGCTCGTCGTTTAATGGTGATGCAGACTCACCGTTAATGTCAGAAATCATCGTTATTCACCCAATCAACCTGTCGGTATTATCGTGAAAATTAACTGGTTTCTGACAGGATAACTCATGACCGAACTGATAGCTGTAATCACCATTACTTTGCTGGCTGTCATCAGCCCCGGGCCGGATTTCGCGATGGTCACGCGCAACAGCCTGATGCTGTCGCGCCGGGCGGGCGTGCTGACCGCGCTGGGGATTGGCCTGGGCGTGCTGGTCCACGTGACCTATACGCTGGTCGGCGTCGGGCTGCTTATCCAGCAGTCGCTGTGGCTGTTTAATACCATCAAACTGGTGGGCGCCGTATGGCTGGTGTATCTCGGCGTTAAGATGCTGCGCTCCCGCGCAGGCGGCACCCCGGTTGACCGCCGGGTGATACCGCTGTCGGACATTGCGGCAATGCGCACCGGCTTTCTGACCAACGTCCTCAACCCGAAAACCACGATCTTCATCGTCAGCCTGTTTATGCAGGTGGTCGGCCCCGAAACGCCGCTGGCGGTGCAGATCGGCTATGGCGCGTTTATCTCAGTGGCGCATATGGCCTGGTTTAGCCTGGTGGCGCTGGGCTTTTCGGCGGGAGCGGTGCGTGAGCGACTGCTGGCCGTGCGCCACTGGATTGACCGGGTATTCGGCGGTCTGCTGGTTGTTTTTGGGCTGCTGCTGGCAGCAACGGGAGGAAATCGTTAAGCGTGACAGTGCTCCAGCGCCGTTGCGGACGCAACCGTCGTCTATATTGCTGCTTTTCCCCCGCCGGGCTGCGATAATGCGGGCTGATGCTCAGTATTATCCGGGCAGAGGCGCAGAATAGCCTTGAGCATGCGCAGTTCGTCTGCCGGGAGGGGAACACGATGGAATATGAATTTTTACGCGATATCACCGGAGTGGTGAAGGTTCGCATGTCGATGGGGCACGAGGCCGTAGGCCACTGGTTCAACGATGAGGTGGATGAAAAGAATCTGGCGCTGCTGGATGAGGTGGAAGCCGCCGTTGCCAGCGTGAAGGGCAGCGAGCGTCAGTGGCAGCGCGTGGGGCGTGAATACACCCTGTGGCTGGATGAGGAAGAGGTGATCGTTCGTTCAAACCAGCTCGGTTTTGAAGGTGACGAGATGGAAGAGGGAATGAACTACTACGACGAAGAGAGCCTGTCTTTTTGTGGCGTAGAGGATTTTCTGGCGGTGATTGCCGCATACCGGGCGTTTCTGCAGGGGCGCTAAACGCTGGTTTTTTAAGGCGGGCTTGCAGTGGCCCGTTGGAAGGAGAAGGCGTACAGGTTGAGAAACCGGCTAATGACTTTCGCAGACAACGGCCGCGTTAAAAAAACAGCCAGCACGACCGCGCTTAATCGGTCGCTATTCGCTGGCTGGTTCATTTTATTTCTGCATCACTACGAGGTTTTTAACCCCACCGACGGAATATTGCGTCCGTAGTAAATCTCACGCATCTCTTTCCACAGCAGATCGGTGATCCGCTTGTGCTCCTGCGGGCTGAGATCGTCAGGTTGGGTGTTAAACAGGTAGTGACGGAGATCGAAATCCTTCAGCAGCATCTTGGTATGGAACATATTTTCCTGATAGACGTTCACGTCCATCATGTCATACATCCCTTTCATGTCGTCGGACATAAAGTTCTGGATTGAGTTGATCTCGTGGTCGATAAAGTGTTTCACCCCGTTCACGTCGCGGGTGAAACCGCGCACGCGATAGTCGATGGTGACAATATCGGATTCCAGCTGGTGAATCAGGTAGTTCAGCGCTTTCAGCGGCGAAATCACCCCGCAGGTAGACACTTCGATATCGGCGCGGAAGGTACACAGGCCGCCTTCCGGATGGCTTTCCGGATAGGTATGCACGCAGATGTGGCTCTTATCCAGATGGGCGACCACCGAGTTCGGCAGCGGGCCGGGATGCTCGGAGGTGTCAATATCGCGCGGATCGATCGGCTCTTCGCTGACCAGAATCGTTACGCTGGCGCCCTGTGGCTCGTAGTCCTGGCGGGCAATATTCAGCACGTTGGCGCCGATAATCGAGCAGGTCTCGCTAAGAATTTCCGTCAGACGGTTGGCGTTGTACTGCTCATCAATGTACGCAATATATCCGTCGCGTTCAGCTTCTGTGTTCGCGTAGCAGATATCGTAGATACAAAAACTCAGGCTTTTCGTCAGGTTGTTGAAGCCATGTAGTTTAAGCTTTTGCAATTTCGTTCACCCCCTTAAAATGCGCGGTCAGCTGGCCAGCGCATTTAATAAATATTGTGGCAGAGCAAAACTGCCCACGTGGATTGCCGGATTGTAGTAGCGACATATCAGCCCGGAATCAGCAAAGCGCGAGGCAATCGTCGTTGCATCCAGCTGGCGCAGCGCCGGGTTATCGCTGGCCCAGGCAAAGGTCATAATGCCGCCGTAGTAGGTCGGTACCGCCGCCTGATAGAAGCTGACGTCTTTAAAATAGTGGCCGAGTTTGCGATGGCTGTTGACCGCTTCATCCTGCTGCAGGAAGCAGACGCCATTCTGCGCCACGAAGATGCCATTTTCATTAAGGCAGCGGTGGCAGCCCTCATAAAATTCTGAGGTGAACAGGCTCTCTCCCGGACCAATCGGGTCGGTGCAGTCAGAGATAATCACGTCAAACTTTTCAGTCGTCTGCTGAACGAAATTCACGCCGTCGTCAATCACCAGCGTAAAGCGCGGATCGTCATAGGCGCCCTGGCTGTGGTTCGGCAGATACTGTTTGCAGAACGTCACTACCCCGGCATCGATCTCGACCATGGTGATTTTTTTGATGTTCGGATGGCGGCTCACTTCACGCAGCATGGCGCCATCGCCGCCGCCGATGATCAGCACGCTCTCCGCCGCGCCGTGGGCCAGCAGAGGGATATGGGTCATCATCTCATGATAAATGAACTCATCGCGTTCGGTGGTTTGTACCACGCCGTCCAACGCCATCACGCGGCCCAGCGCGGTATTCTCAAAGATAATCAGATCCTGGTGCTCGGTCTGTTCGCGATACAGTACGTTATCGACAGAAAAATACTGTCCGAATCCGGCATGAAGGGTTTCATACCACATTTCTTTATCGGCCATGGTGGGGTTTTCTCCTCATAACAGCCACGAAAAATGGGGGCAACAGAATAGCGATTTCTGACCGTGGTTGCACGGTCAATTCGGACGCGGGGAGGGGGAACGGCAGGGCGTTATCTGACGTAGGCAAGCAGGCTCAGGGAGTCGCGGGCCAGCGATTTGCACTTGGTATCGTTTGGAATGGCAATGCCACTCAGGTCGCGATAGCTGTCCTCGCCGAGGGATTTCATATTGAAGCTGTTGTAATTACTCAGATCCCAGCGATTCTGCTGCGCGTAAAACATCAGTGCCCGACGTACCTGCCCGTCCGGAAGATCCTGGTAGCCACAATCATTTTTCAGATAAACAAATACGGCGGTTAAGTCGGCCAAATCTTCTGCTTCCGATTCGCTCAGGGCGAAACTGGTAGAGGAGAAGCCAAAAAGCCCCAGCAGCAACAGAGCCTTGATGCTTTTCTTCATAGTTGTTCTCATTCGTGTGCAATGAGCAGACGTTAGCACAGTTCAGGCCGGGTGCCAGCCCCTTTTGCCTTATAAAGACAGCGATAACTTGTTTTCGCATTTTTTATCGCGGCTTGACCTTCCCGCTGGGGAAGGGTTTATGCTGGCTGTATTTTCGACATCTGACAAAAGGAATGGATGATGCAACGTCGTGATTTTATAAAATTAAGCGCCGCTCTTGGCGCAGCCAGCGCTCTGCCGCTGTGGAGCCGTTCGCTGATGGCGGCTGAGCAGCGCCCTTTATTACCCGTTCCCGCCCTGCTGCTGCCCGATGCGCGTGGTGAAATTAAACTCGTGGCACAGCAGGGCACCAGCCACTGGCGGGGAAAAGACGTGCCTA
The DNA here is from genome assembly GCF_037450285.1 of Erwinia sp. SLM-02. Classification (NCBI taxonomy): domain Bacteria; kingdom Pseudomonadati; phylum Pseudomonadota; class Gammaproteobacteria; order Enterobacterales; family Erwiniaceae; genus Erwinia; species Erwinia sp. SLM-02. The sequence continues at coordinate 464,120 of NZ_JAQISN010000003.1, forward strand.
CCTGGGGCTATAACGGCGGCCTGCTTGGTCCGGCGATCCAGCTGGATCGCGGCAAAGAAGTCCGCGTCAATATCTTCAACCGCCTGCCCGACGCGACCACCGTTCACTGGCACGGGCTGGAGATCCCGGGAGAGGTCGACGGCGGGCCGCAGGCGAGGATTGAACCGGGGCAGCAGCGCAGCGTCAGCTTTACCCCGGATCAGCCCGCCGCCACCTGCTGGTTCCACCCTCACCAGCACGGCCGTACTGGCTATCAGGTCGCGCAGGGACTGGCGGGCCTGGTACTGATCAACGATCCCGAAAGCGGCAAACTCCTGCTGCCAAAACAGTGGGGTGTGGATGACATTCCGGTGATCCTGCAGGATAAACGCCTGACCGAAGACGGCAGCAAAATTGACTACCGGCTGGATGTGATGGACGCGGCGGTGGGCTGGTTCGGCGATACGCTGCTGACCAACGGCGCGATTTATCCGCAGCACGGCGTGCCGCGCGGCTGGCTGCGCCTGCGCCTGCTCAACGGCTGCAATGCCCGATCGCTGAAGCTGACCACCAGCGACAGCCGTCCGATGTATGTGATTGCCAGCGACGGCGGGCTGCTGGCGGAGCCGGTCAAACTCAGCGAGCTGCCGATGATGCCGGGTGAACGCTTCGAGGTGCTGGTGGATACCTCCGACGGTAAGCCGTTTGACCTGCAAACGCTGCCGGTGCGCCAGATGGGTATGACGCTGACGCCGTTTGACCAGCCGCTGCCGGTACTGTCGATCAATCCGCTGCGGGTGATGGCCAGCGGTACCCTGCCTGACAAACTGGTGGAAATACCCGCCGTAGCCGTGCCGCAGGCCACTGACACTCGCTGGCTGCAGCTGATGATGGATCCTGAACTCGATCGCCGCGGCATGCAGGCGCTGATGGATCAATACGGCCACGCGGCGATGGCGGGAATGGATATGTCCGCGCACGGGATGGCTGGCGCGACGGGCGGCCATTCTGCAGCGGCACCAGCCGGGAAAATGCAGGGCAAGGATCGTGGCAGCATGGGGGGCATGGATCACGGAAATATGGCCGGGATGGATCACGGCGGTATGGACCATGGCAAGATGGCGGGAATGGGTCACGGCGACATGAAGGGCAAACAGGCGAAATCCGCCGCGCTTTTCGACTTCCATCAGGGAAACAAGATTAACGGCGTCGCATTCAATATGGAGAAGCCTGCGTTTGAGGCGAAGCAGGGCGTATGGGAGAAGTGGACCATCTCCGGCGAAGGCGACATGATGATGCATCCTTTCCACGTTCACGGCACCCAGTTCCGCATCCTGTCTGAAAACGGCAAACCGCCAGCGCCACACCGCAGCGGCTGGAAGGATATGGTGCACGTAGAAGGCGGGCGCAGCGAAGTTCTGGTGCGCTTTAATCACAAGGCGGATAACGCCAACGCCTATATGGCGCACTGCCACCTGCTGGAGCATGAAGATACCGGCATGATGCTGGGCTTTACGGTAGCGTGATGGCTGGAGCCGCCGGAGTGAAGTGATACTTCGCCCCGGCTGCTGGCCATCAAACCGTTACCCCTGCAGCGCCAGCCGCAGATCCTCGATCAAATCGCCCTTATTCTCGATACCGATCGACAGACGAATGGTGGTGGATTTAATGCCGATGCGGTCGCGGACCTCCAGCGGAACGCCGGAGTGGGTGGTGCTGGCCGGATGGCTGGCCAGGGATTCGGTACCGCCCAGGCTGACCGCCAGCTTGAACAGCTGCAACGCATTGAGGAACTTAAACGCCGCCGCTTCACCACCGTGAATATCAAAGGAGAAGGTGGAACCGGCACCGCTGCACTGGGCACGGTAGGTCTTACCCTGCGGCGAATCAGCATCAAGGAACGGCAGATAGTGGATCTGCGCCACCTGCGGATGGCCGCGCAGAAACTCCGCCACCGCTGCGGCGTTGTCGTTGGCGCGCTCCATACGCAGTGCCAGCGTCTCCAGCGATCGGCCAATCATCCAGCTGGAGTGCGGATCGAGCTGGGTGCCGATGGCGCTACGCAGCGCCTTCACCTGACGGATCAGCGCTTTGCTGCCCATCGCCGCCCCGGCGATAAGATCCGAGTGGCCGCCAACGTATTTTGTCAGTGAATAGAGCGAGATATCCGCGCCGTGTTCGGTGGGGCGCGAGAATACCGGCCCCAGCAGCGTGTTATCACAGGCAACGATCGGGCGGTAGTTCTGGCGCTGCTCAATGCTGTCCGCGACGCGTTTGATCAGCGCAATATCCACCAGACTGTTGGTCGGGTTAGCCGGAGATTCAATCAGGATCACCGAGACGCGACCCTGCGCCAGCGCCTTATCGGCGGCGGCCTGTACCGAAGCTTCATCCACGCCGTCGGCAAATCCCACGCTGGAAATATTCAGATTGCCGAAGGTTTTGCTCAGCAGGGTTTCCGTACCGCCGTACAGCGGTTGGGAGTGCAGGATGGTGTCGCCGGGCCGGGTGAAGGCCAGCAGCGTGGTGGAAATTGCCGACATGCCGGAAGAGAACAGCGCCGCACTGTCGGTGCGTTCATACACCGCCAGTCGATCTTCTACAATCTCACTGTTAGGGTGATTAAAGCGCGAATAAACCAGGCCGTTTCCCTCTCCCGATGGCGGCTCACGGCGGCCGGAAACGTAGTCGAAGAAATCGCGGCCCTCTTCGGCACTGTTAAAAACAAAAGTGGAAGTCAGAAATACCGGCGGTTTTACCGCGCCTTCCGACAGCGCCGGATCGTAACCGTAGTTCAGCATCTGAGTTTCGGGGTGCAGTTCGCGGTTGCCGATATGCGTTTTTTTTGAATGTGAGGAAGCCATTTAATCTCCTGCCATTGGGCACGGTGCTTTTATTATTCGCGCTAAACTATCATGCGTGGCCCGGGCGAGATAAATGAATTAACGTTCTATATATAAAATATAAAACCATATAAAATATGGATATCTTTACGTTTAGCAGTCTGTATGTCTATTGCGTAATTTAACTTCGCGCGTTGCGCAACGGTGAGCGTCAGGGGGGATAAATGTGCTAGACTGTGCCGCTTTCCCTGAACAATCGACGATTAACTATGAAACATACCGTTGAAGTAATGATCTCCGAAGCCGAGATCAAATCCCGCATTGCTGAACTTGGCCAGCAAATCAATGACCACTACCGCAACAGCGGTAGCGACATGGTGCTGGTGGGCCTGCTGCGCGGATCCTTTATGTTTATGGCCGACCTGTGCCGCGCCATTGATGTGCCTCACGAGGTCGATTTTATGACCGCCTCCAGCTACGGTAACGGCACTTCCAGCACCCGGGATGTAAAAATCCTCAAGGATCTGGATGAGGATATCCGTGGCAAAGACGTGCTGATTGTCGAAGATATAATCGATTCAGGTAATACGCTGAGTAAAGTGCGGGAAATTTTCAGCCTGCGTGGACCAAAATCGCTGGCGATCTGCACTCTGCTGGATAAGCCGGAGCGCCGTGAAGTGCAGGTGCCGGTGGAATATGTCGGCTTCTCAATCCCTGACGAGTTCGTGGTGGGCTACGGTATTGACTACGCCCAGCGTTATCGCCACCTGCCGTTTATCGGCAAAGTGGTGATGCTGGACGAATAAGCCGGGCTGAGTGACCGCGAGTGCACACCGCACAATCGACCAAGGCCGGAAATTTCGGCCTGTTATATGATGTGCGGCAAATCGCAGTGAGGCGGAGAGCGTGTTGCCCGCGGCTTACGGATTCAGGTCAGGGTCGTTCAGCAGGTTAGCGATACCGTGGCGGTAACGCTGTTCCAGAATTTCACGGTTGGTGGCCGTAACGCCCAGGTCGCGCAGATAGCCGTCCAGGATCCCGTATACCCAGCCGTGAATTGTCACCTTCTGTCCGCGTTTCCACGCTGACTGCATGACGGTTGAGTGGCCAAGGTTGTAAACCTGCTCAATCACGTTAATTTCGCAAAGTTTATCGAAGCGTTTTTCCGGCGCCAGCTCACCCAGTAGCGAACTGTGTTTGTACCAGAGATCGCGAATGTGCAGCAGCCAGTTATTAATCAGGCCGAGTTCCGGGTTTTCCACCGCCGCCTGAACGCCACCGCAGCCGTAGTGGCCGCAGATAATAACATGCTCTACTTCCAGCACCTCCACCGCGTACTGCACGACGGAAAGGCAGTTGAGGTCGGTGTGAATCACCAGATTGGCCACGTTGCGGTGAACGAAAAGTTCACCGGGCTCCAGCCCGGTCAGGCGCTCGGCGGGGACGCGGCTGTCGGAGCAGCCGATCCACAGAAAACGGGGTTTTTGTGCCAGGGACAAACGTTCAAAAAAACCGGGATCTTCCTCTTTCAGCAATCTGGACCATTCGCGGTTGTTGCTGATAAGGGTTTCAATATCTTTCATAATGGTGTCGACCAGTCACACACAAAAACGTTGCGGTAATATAGGGCAATGATCGGCGATTGAAAACGGCAAACAAGAAACTAAACGCGATACGATAAATACAAAGGGCTATTTCTTACCTATGACTTATGCACTTGAACTTGAAAAACTGACCAAAACCTACGCGGGCGGAGTTCAGGCGCTCAAGGGAATCGATCTCCAGGTTGAGGCGGGTGATTTCTATGCGCTGCTCGGCCCCAACGGGGCGGGTAAATCCACGACCATTGGCATCATCAGTTCGCTGGTGAATAAAACCAGCGGCCGGGTACGGGTGTTTGGCTACGATCTGCAAAATGATGTGGTCAATGCCAAGCGCCAGCTGGGGCTGGTGCCGCAGGAATTTAACTTTAACCAGTTTGAAACCGTACAGCAGATCGTGGTCGATCAGGCCGGCTATTACGGCGTGGAGAAGCGCGAAGCGGTGAAGCGGGCGGAAAAGTATCTGACCCAGCTTGACCTCTGGCAGAAGCGCAACGAGCGTGCGCGTATGCTGTCAGGCGGCATGAAGCGCCGCCTGATGATTGCCCGCGCGCTGATGCATGAGCCGAAGCTGCTGATCCTGGATGAGCCAACCGCCGGGGTGGACATTGAGCTGCGTCGTTCGATGTGGACCTTCCTCAAGGATCTGAACGCCCGCGGGACCACTATCATCCTCACTACCCACTATCTGGAAGAGGCGGAAATGCTGTGCCGCAATATCGGCATTATCCAGAGCGGTGAGCTGGTTGAGAACACCTCAATGAAAGGGCTGCTGGCGAAGCTTAAATCAGAAACCTTTATCCTCGATCTGGCCGCGAAAAGCCCGCTGCCGCAGCTGGAAGGCTTCAGGTATCGGCTGGTGGATACCTCAACGCTGGAAGTGGAGGTGCTGCGCGAGCAGGGTCTGAACAGCGTGTTTAGCCAGCTGAGCGCGCAGGGCGTGCAGGTGCTGAGTATGCGTAATAAGGCGAACCGTCTTGAGGAGCTGTTTGTTGACCTGGTTAATGGTCACACGGGAGAGAAAGCATGACACATTTATACTGGGTAGCCCTCAAGAGCATCTGGAGTAAAGAGGTTAACCGCTTTGCCCGCATCTGGATCCAGACGCTGGTCCCGCCGGTGATCACCATGACGCTGTACTTTATTATCTTCGGTAATCTGATCGGTTCACGCATCGGTGAAATGCACGGCTTTACCTATATGCAGTTTATCGTGCCCGGTCTGATTATGATGGCGGTGATCACCAATGCCTATGCCAACGTCGCCTCGTCGTTTTTCAGCTCCAAGTTCCAGCGCAATATCGAAGAGCTGCTGGTGGCGCCGGTGCCAACGCATGTGATTATCGCCGGTTACGTCGGCGGCGGCGTGGCGCGCGGGGTCTGCGTGGGCGTACTGGTCACGGCCATTTCGCTGTTCTTTGTGCCTTTCCAGGTGCATTCCTGGCTGATGGTGGCGGTGACGCTGCTGCTGACGGCGATCCTGTTCTCGCTGGCCGGCCTGCTGAATGCGGTCTTTGCCCGCACCTTTGACGATATCAGCCTGATCCCGACGTTTGTGCTGACGCCGCTGACCTATCTTGGCGGGGTATTCTACTCGCTGACGCTGCTGCCGCCGGTGTGGCAGATGATTTCCAAGCTGAATCCTATCGTCTATATGATTAGCGGGTTCCGCTACGGTTTTCTCGGCATCAGCGACGTACCGCTGGGCTTTACCCTTGCGGTGCTGGTGGCGTTTATCGTGGTGTTTTATGCTCTGGCGTGGTCGCTGATCCAGCGCGGTCGCGGGCTGCGAACCTGATGTGACTGACTGAATTGAACGGGGCGACCAGCAATGGCCGCCCCGTTTTCTTTACGCCACCTGAACCGGTACGGCTTTCGCCACGCGCTTCATCTGGTTGTCGCCTTCAAAGTAGGCCACTTTCGGCTGCCATTCGCGTGCTTCGGCGTCCGACATCTGCACATAGGAGCAGATAATCAGCAGGTCGCCCTCACAGGCGCAGCGAGCGGCCGCGCCGTTCACCGAAATGATTTTCGAGCCGCGCTCTGCGGCAATCGCATAGGTGGAAAAACGCTGGCCGTTGTTGACGTTATAAATATCGATCGCTTCATACTGCAGGATGCCGGAAGCGTCGAGAAAATCCTGATCGATGGCGCAGGAGCCTTCGTAATTCAGGTCGGCCTGGGTGACTTTCACCCGGTGGAGTTTGCCCTGCAACATAGTACGGTTCATAAGCTGTAACTCTGCAATCAATCGAAAAACGAACGACAGTATTGCCCCTGCGGGCAACGCTGTCTACTGGGTGAGATCAACCTGCTGATTATCAATCAGGCGGGCTTTACCCAGCCACGCGGCCATCAGGATCACCGCCCGGCGGCTGTCCGTCGTTAACGGCAGCAGGGTATCGGCATCGACGATTGCCAGGCCATCCGCCCGCAGCCCTTTTTCGCTCAGGGTCGTTTCCGCCTGGGTAATCAGTTCCTCCACATGGCGTTCGCCGTTGCTCAGCATGCTGGCGATATCATTCATCACCTGGCTCAGCCCCGGCGCGATTTTACGCTCATCGGCGGTCAGATAGCCGTTGCGCGAGCTGAGCGCGAGGCCGTCTTTCGCACGTACCGTTGGCACACCGACGATCTCAAGGTCGTAACCCATATCCGCCACCATCTTGCGGATCAGCGCCAGCTGCTGGAAGTCCTTCTCGCCAAAGCAGGCGATATCCGGCTGTACCAGGTTAAACAGCTTGCTGACGATGGTGGACACGCCGCGAAAATGCCCCGGACGGCTGGCGCCTTCCAGCAGGGTGGAGAGTCCGGGAACGTCGACAAACGTCTGCTCGTGCAGGCCCTGCGGGTAGATATCCGCCGGAGCCGGGGAAAACACCAGATCGACGCCGCGACGGTTCAGCTTCTCACAGTCTGCCTGCAGGGTGCGCGGGTAGCTCGCCAGGTCATCGGCGCGTTCAAACTGCATCGGGTTAACGAAGATGGACACCACCACGATGTCCGCGCGCGCGCGCGCTTCGTCCACCAGCGTCATGTGTCCATCGTGCAGGTTGCCCATGGTCGGGACCAGCGCGATACGTTTACCGTCCTGGCGCCAGCGGCGGATTTCACGGCGGAGCAGCGGCAGGGTTTCAATAATCAGCACGGTGTTTCTCCTCGGTTACTGGAAGCTGTGTTGCTCGGCAGGATAGCTGCCATTTTCCACTTCCGCGACGTACTGACGCACGGCGGCGCGAATGTCGCCGGTTTCAGCAAGGAAGTTTTTGGCGAATTTCGGGATGTGGCCACCGGTAATGCCGAACGCATCGTGCATGACCAGGATCTGTCCGTCGGTCACGTTACCGGCACCGATGCCGATCACCGGAATGGTCAGCGCGTCCGTCACGCGTTTTGCCAGCGCAACCGGCACGCACTCCAGTACCAGCAGCTGCATACCGGCGGCTTCCAGCGCCAGCGCATCATCCAGCAGGCGATCGGCGTCGGCCTCGGCGCGGCCCTGAATTTTATAACCGCCGAAGATATTCACCGACTGGGGCGTCAGGCCAAGGTGGCCACAGACCGGCACCGCGCGCTCGGTCAGCTGCTTCACCGTGTCGGCCAGCCATTTACCGCCTTCCAGCTTCACCATATTGGCCCCGGCGCGCATCAGCTGCGCGGCGCTGTCGAACGTTTGCTGCGGCGTGCTGTAGCTCATAAACGGCAGGTCGGCGAGCAGCAGGGCAGCGGGTGCACCGCGGCGCACCGTTTCGGTGTGGTAGGCGATATCAGACACGGTGACCGGCAGCGTGGAGTCGTGGCCCTGAACCACCATCCCCAGTGAATCCCCCACCAGCAGAACCTGGATGCCTTCATCGGCAAACAGACGGGCGAAGCTGAATTCATAGGCGGTGATAGAGGCAAATTTACGCCCCTGCTGTTTCCATTGACGCAAGGTCGAGACGGTAGTCGGTTTCATCGTATCCTCAGTAAGAGTCTTCCTGGTTGGCGTATCTTAAAGGATGGGGAGGAGAGTGCAAAGGGGGATATCCGGCGCAGCACGGGCTGCACCGAAAGGGAATTACCAGGGGCGGATCGCAGTGCTGTCCAGCGGCGCCAGCAGATCGGCAATGCGCGTCCCGTCCGGCAGGCAGAGCCCGGGGGCGATCTCCCGCAGCGGCAGCAGCATAAAGGCGCGGTTGTGCATATCGTAGTGCGGAACGGTCAGGCGCGGGGTGGCCAGCGTTAAATCACCAAACAGCATGATATCGAGATCCAGCGTGCGCGGTCCCCAGCGATGATCTTTACGCACGCGCCCCTGTTCCAGCTCGATACGCTGGGTGTGGTCCAGCAGCGCGTCGGGGCTCAGTTCGGTTTCCAGCGCCACGGCGGCGTTCAGATAGTCAGGCTGGTCGGGCGGCCCGTACGGCGGGGTACGGTAGAGAGAAGAGCAGGCAATCAGCCTGCTCTGCGGGATCGCGGCCAGGGCATCGAGTGCCGACTGCACCTGGTGCAGCGGATCGGCCAGGTTACTGCCCAGCGCCAGATAAACCCGCGTCATGCGTTGTTGTTGTCGTATCCGTCACGGCGACCGTTACCCGGCACGCGCTTACGCGGACGGCGGGTGCGGCGGCGCGGTGCAGGATCGTCACCGAGGGTGTTCAGCATGGTTTTCTGCTGCGGCGGCGCGGAAACCTGGAACTCGCCCCACCAGGTGGTCAGGCGCTGCAGTTCGTGATTGTTTTCCACTTCGGCACGCAGGGCCAGCAGATCGTAGGCGGCGCGGAACTTAGGATGCTCCATCAGCTTCCACGCGCGCTTGCCGTGGCGGCGAGACAGGCGCAGCTGCAGGGTCCAGATATCGCGGACCAGCGAGGTAATGCGTTTTGGGATCGCCAGCGAGCGGCAGGCTTCATCCAGCACGTCATTCATCGCCAGCGCGAAGGCATCGTAATAGGCCAGGCCGCTCTCCTGAGCGATTTTCTGCGCGGCTTCCAGCTGCGGATACCAGAACATCGCCGCGAACAGGAACGCCGGGTTCACGCGCATCTGGGTGTGAATACGGGTATCCGTATTCTTCAGCACCAGCTGGATCATCCGCTCCATATTGCTGTCACCCTGTTCGGTGAAATAGCGGGTAATGATCGGGAACAGCGGCTGGAACAGCTGATATTCGCAGAGCTTGCGGTAGGTGGCCTCACCGTAGCCCGCCTGCAGCAGCTTGAGGGATTCCTCAAACAGACGCGCCGGCGGGATATCACGCAGCAGCGTGGCGAGGCGCGGGATCGGTTCACCGGTTTCAGCGGCTATGCTCATATCCAGCTTGGCGGCAAAGCGGGCCACGCGCAGCATGCGCACCGGATCCTCGCGATAGCGGGTTTCCGGGTCGCCGATCATACGGATAATACCCTGCTGCAGATCGTTCAGGCCACCGACGTAATCGCGGACGGTGAAATCCGCCACGCTGTAGTACAGGCTGTTAATGGTCAGGTCACGGCGCTGGGCGTCATCTTCGATAGAACCAAAAATGTTATCACGCAGCAGCATGCCGTTCTGGCCGCGCTGTGAGCTGTTACGATCGTCAACGGGCTGGGGTTCTGCCTCGTGGTGACCGCGGAAGGTGGCCACTTCGATAATTTCCGGACCAAACATCACGTGTGCCAGTCGGAAACGGCGGCCCACCAGGCGACAGTTGCGGAACAGTTTACGCATCTGCTCCGGCGTGGCATTGGTGGTGACATCGAAATCTTTCGGCTTTTTACCCAGCAACAGATCGCGTACGCCACCACCCACCAGGTAGGCTTCAAAGCCCGCTTTATTCAGGCGATAGAGCACCTTGAGGGCATTTTCGCTGATGTCCTTGCGTGAGATATTATGACGATCGCGAGGAATAACGGTCATCTGACGCACTTCCTCGATCCCGGCTGGTACTACCTCATCGCGACTGAGAACTTTTCGGCAAAAATTAGCAACTCGGGTAAAAATGGGACACCTCGATAGTGACAATGAAATCTGTGCGGTAAAAACAGCGGCTAATCATAGCTCAGAGTGAACCGTTTGAGAATGCCGATGTCGCCGTATCCTGCTGTGGCGCGTCGGTAATCGGGATTAAACTCAAATCCCAGTGGCTGACCGCCTGCTGTAAAAGTGCTTCCTGCGTTGCATCACGCCAGTTTTCTGTGACCGGCTGGCCGAGGAAGCGCAGCGCCTGGACCAGAGCGGGGCGGGGATCGCCCGCCGGTAGCGGCGCAGCATGATTCTGTTTTGACAGCTTATTGCCGTCATGATTCAGCACCAGTGGCAAATGCAGATGGCCCGGGCTGGGCCAGCCAAACTGTTGATAAAGCGTTATCTGCCTGACCGTCGGTTCGATCAGATCGGCCCCGCGCACCACTTCCGTGATCCCCTGAAAGCGATCGTCAACCACGACGGCTAGATTATAGGCAAACAGCCCGTCGCGGCGATGAATAATAAAGTCTTCTGCGGCCAGGCGCTCGTCGGCCTGAACCGTACCGCGCAGCCGATCGCTGAAGGTGCTGACCGGGCGATCCACTTTAAGCCGCAGTGCGGCCCGCTGTGCACCGTGATTCAGCTTTCTGCAATGGCCATCGTACAGCCCGCCGATCTGCTGGATGCGGCTGCGTGGACAGGTGCAGTAATAGCTCATCCCCTGCTGCTTTAAGTCGTCCAGTGCGGCGCGATAGGCTTCATGGCGCTGCGACTGCCACAGCACGTCGCCGTCCCAGTGCAGGCCGTAATGCTCAAGCTGGTTGAGGATGCGGGCTGCCGCGCCGGGAATTTCACGGGGAGGATCGATATCTTCAATGCGAACGCGCCACAGACCCTGCTGCGCACGCGCCTGCAGATAGCTGCCAACGGCGGCAATCAGAGAGCCGAAATGCAAATCGCCGGAAGGAGAGGGGGCAAAGCGCCCGATATAGGATGCTGACATCGTGAATGGGGAAGGGCAGTGAAGCGGGAACGGAGAACCGCTCCCGGATCCACTGCGCCATCCTTGTGCCGTTAACCGGCCATTTGTTTTTCGCGGATTTCCGCCAGCGTTTTACAGTCGATACACAGATCGGCAGTAGGACGCGCTTCAAGGCGACGGATACCGATTTCAACGCCACATGATTCACAGTAGCCGAAATCATCATCCAGCACTTTCTTCAGCGTCTTCTCGATCTTTTTGATCAGTTTGCGCTCGCGGTCACGGTTACGCAGTTCAAGACTAAACTCTTCTTCCTGTGTTGCGCGGTCAGCGGGATCCGGGAAGTTAGCAGCTTCATCCTGCATGTGCGAAACCGTGCGGTCCACTTCATCCCGAAGCTGGTTGCGCCAGGCTTCAAGAATCTTCTTGAAGTGCTCCAGCTGGGCTTCGTTCATATACTCTTCGCCTGGCTTCTCTTGGTATGGCTCCACCCCAGCGATGGCGAGAATACTCAGGGACGATGTTTTACGGTTTTGCCCTTCTTGCATGTTGTTTCTCCTGGATAACACGCACTATACCCTTCACTTCTCAGGCTGCAGAGACTGTCAGCCGGTGAAGTCCCACAGGGCTATTGCCTGCCCTGCATCCCGAGACTGTCGGGCATCGATCCCCCGGAGGGGAAAAAACAGGCCGCTATAAATAACAGAAGCGATTAAGGTTGGCAATTATTCCTGAACATGCCTTGACAAGCATGTGAGGAAGAGCGTATTTGGCCCCTTGCCGAAAGCGTGCTTATAACAGCAAATTGCGCCAATTTTTACAACTCTACCTTCAGGGGCCGAATCAGACGGATCCCTTCGGGTGATAACTGCGCCTTATAGCAAAGCAGCTCAACGCCGTTTTGCTGTGCCTGTACCAGTAGTTCTGCGTAGCGCGCATCAATGTGACTCGCGGGGGCAACGTCCTCAATCCCCGAGTGCAGAACGGCGAAAAACAGAACTGCCCGTTGGCCGGACTGTGCGATCTGAGTCAGCTCGCGCAGATGCTTCTGGCCACGCGTGGTCACCGCGTCCGGAAAGTACCCTTTGCCCTGCTGTAACAGCGTTACGGATTTGACTTCAATATAGCAGTTTCGGCAACCCTCTGCCTGTAACAGGAAATCAATGCGGCTGTTTTCGGCGCCGTATTTAACTTCAGGTTGCAGGCGGGTGTAACCGGATAATTCTGCAATCCGTCCTTCTTCCAGCGCTTCCCGAACTAACGTGTTGGCGCGCAGGGTATTAATGCAAATCAGCTCTCCGCTTTGCGTCCCGGTCAGCTCCCAGCTGTGCGGATACTTCCGGGTCAGACTGGCGGAGGTGGAATACCACACGGTATCCCCCGGCGTAGCACACCCGGTCATCGCGCCGGTATTGGCGCAGTGAAGGGTCAGCGTTTCGCCGTCCGGCGTGATGACGTCGGCCAGAAATCGCTTGTAGCGTTTAATCAGCGTTGCCGATTGCAGGGCGGGACTGTATTCCATAGGAAATCCTTATTGAAGCGCCCAGCCCTTAATCTCCTTAATACGGGTTCGCCCGCGGGAGAAGTGCGACTGGAACAGCACAAAACGCCCGACGGGCAGCGACCAGCTAAAATCTCGCGCTGGCAGCTTTACCGGCTGCGTAGCCTGGCGCAGTAATGTGACATGCGGATGAAAGGGCTGTGGCGATTGTGCACAGCCGTGACGGGCGGCCTGGGCGCGCAGCAGCGCCGCCAGCTGTAGCAGGCCTCGCGGTGCGCGGTGCGGCCCCAGCCAGACCATGCCGGAACGCGGCCAGTGCCCGGCGTCGTCCAGCGTCAGCGTAAAGCCGGCCTGCCGGATGCGCCCCGCCAGCTGCATCAGCGCCTGCGCTTTCTCCTCGCTCACTTCGCCCAGGTATGCCAGCGTCAGGTACAGGCTCTCCGCGGCAACGGGATAGCCCACCTCTGCGGGAAAGCCGTCGGCGCGCCACTGAATAATCTGCTGTTTAATCTCACCCGGCAATTCAATGCCGAAGAACAGCCGTTTAGATTCGCGCATCGCGTCCCCCGGTAAATCAACCCCGGGAATGCTACAATGCCCGGAAGATTAAGACCATGCTGTTATGGAGCTAAACGTGAGTTCACTACCGGTCAGTGCCGTTTTGCCCGAGCTGCTGGCGGCGCTGCAATCCTCCCCGCAGGTGCTGCTGGCGGCCCCTACCGGAGCAGGGAAATCCACCTGGCTTCCGCTGCAAATTTTAAAACAGGCTTCCTTTAGCGGGCGCATTCTGCTGCTTGAGCCGCGCAGGCTGGCGGCGCGTAACGTGGCACAGCGCCTGGCGGAACAGCTGGGGCAGGAGCCGGGAGAAACCGTCGGCTATCGCATGCGCGGCGAGAGCCGCAGCGGGCCACAGACCCGGCTGGAGGTGGTCACGGAAGGGATCTTAACCCGCATGCTGCAGCAGGATCCGATGCTGGAAGGGGTGTCGCTGGTGATCCTTGATGAATTTCACGAGCGCAGCCTGCAGGCCGATCTGGCGCTGGCGCTGCTGCTGGACGTGCAGCAGGGCCTGCGTGACGATCTCAGGGTGCTGATTATGTCGGCGACGCTGGATAATGCGGCGCTGAGTCAACAGCTGCCGCGGGCGCCGATGGTGGTTTCTGAGGGACGATCGTATCCGGTGGATCGCCGCTATCTGCCGCTGGCGACCCATCAGCGATTTGAAGAAGCGGTTGCCCGGCAGACGGCCCAGCTGCTGCGCGAAGAGTCGGGATCGCTGCTGCTGTTTTTGCCCGGCGTGGCGGAGATCCAGCGGGTGCAGACCCAGCTGGCGGAGATGATTGCCTCCGATATCGATCTCTGCCCGCTTTACGGTGCGCTGCCGCTGTCCGAGCAGCAAAAGGCGATCCTGCCCGCCCCCCAGGGACGGCGCAAGGTGGTGCTGGCGACGAACATCGCCGAAACCAGCCTGACGATTGAAGGTATCCGCCTGGTGGTGGACAGCGCGCTGGAACGGAGTGCGCTGTTCGACGTGCGCACCGGCCTGACGCGGCTGCAGACCCAGCGCGTCAGCCAGGCCTCCATGACCCAGCGTGCCGGCCGTGCCGGGCGACTTGAACCCGGCATCTGCCTGCATCTGCTGGCGAAAGAGCAGGCGGAGCGCGCGGCGACACACGGCGAGCCGGAGATCCTGCACAGCGATCTCTCATCGCTGTGGCTGGATCTGCTGCAGTGGGGCTGCCGCGATGTCGATCAGCTGAACTGGCTGGATCGTCCTCCGCAGTCAGGCATTAACGCCGCCCGACAGCTTTTATGCCAGCTGGGCGTCACGGACGATGGCGATCGGCTGACCGCGCGCGGGCGCAAAATTGCCGCGCTGGGCAGCGAGCCGCGCTATGGCGCGATGCTGGCGGCCGCAGGCGAAAATGCCGATGCCGTTGCCACAGCGGCGCAGCTGGTGGCTATGCTTGAAGAACCCCCGCGCGGTAGCCCCGACCTGCGCGAGGGGTTTCACCGCCGCCTGCCGCACTGGCAGCGCCGGGCAAAGCAGCTACAGCAGAGGCTGGGCGTCAGCGGTGGCCGTGTGGATGAAGACCGCCTTGCACCGCTGCTGGCCGCCGCCTTCCCGGACCGCGTGGCACGGCGACGCGGCGACGGAGGCCGCTACCAGCTGGCGAACGGCAGCGGCGCGACGCTGGAAAATGACGAGGCGCTGACCCGCTACGAGTGGCTGATTGTTCCTGCGCTGCTGCAAAGCGGCAGCCAGCCCGATGCGCGGATCCTGCAGGCGCTGCCGGTCACCATTGAGTCACTGACTCGCGAGGTTCCTGAGCTGGTGGTGCAGCAAACGGAAGTCGAGTGGGATGAGGAAAAGGGCACGCTGCGTGCCTGGAAACGCGAGCAGATCGGCCAGCTGGTGCTGAAATCGCAGCCGCTGGCTAAGCCGGACGAGCAGGAGCTGCATGCCGCCATGCTGCGCTGGGTGCGTAGCAAAGGGCTGAGCGTACTGAACTGGACGCCGCAGGCCGAGCAGCTGCGCCTGCGGCTGCTGTGTGCCGCGCAGTGGCTACCGGAGGGGGAGTGGCCCGGCGCGGACGAGGCCACGCTGCTGGCCTCGCTTGAACAGTGGCTGCTGCCTGCAATGAGCGGCGTTCGCGACGGTAAAGGGCTGAAGCAGCTGGACGTGGTGGGCGCACTCTTACAAATGTTGACATGGTCACAGCGTCAGCAACTGGATACTGTGTTGCCAACTCATTACACTGTGCCCACCGGAAGTCGGCTGCCCGTGCATTATCATGAGGACAAGCCCCCGGTGCTGGCGGTGCGCCTGCAGGAGATGTACGGCGAGGCGCAGAATCCCAGCGTTGCACAAGGAAGGGTACCGCTGGTGCTGGAATTACTGTCCCCGGCACACCGGCCGTTGCAGATCACACGCGATCTGGCCGCGTTCTGGGCCGGGGCATACCGGGAAGTGCAGAAAGAGATGAAAGGGCGCTATCCAAAGCATTTATGGCCCGACGATCCCGCCAGCGCGCTCCCCACGCGGCGGGTTAAAAAGTTTTCCAACCCGTCATAGAGCCGGCTTTTCCCGGCGTGACGGCCGCGCTGTTTCGGAAGGTTCTTCTTCCGCAACGGCCAGAGTAAGACGAGAGTAGTCGGCGTTGCCGACGCCTGCCTCAGGAGAAATGAAACGAATGTCTGACGATCGCGAGCCTATCGGGCGCAAAGGTAAGCAGCCCAAGCCAACGCGGAAAACTGCGGGAAAAGGTCGCTACAGGGATGAAGAATATGATGAATATGAAGATCGGGATGATGACCAGGAAGACGAGGAGGTAACCCCGGTGCCACGTAAGGGAAAAGGAAAGCCGCCGCGTAAAAAACGGGGCTGGCTACGTTTGCTGTTCAAGCTGCTGCTGATCTTTATTGTGGCGATGGCCGCCTATGGCGTTTACCTGGATTCACAGATCCGCAGCCGAATTGATGGCAAAGTCTGGCAGCTGCCGGCCACGGTCTATGGCCGTATGGTCAGCCTTGAACCGGGTATGTCCTATAACAAAAAAGAGATGATTGCTCTGCTGGAAGGGACACAGTATCGCCAGGTGACGCGTATGACGCGCCCCGGTGAGTTTACCGTCCAGGCCAACAGCATTGAAATGATCCGCCGCCCGTTTGATTTCCCCGACAGTAAAGAAGGGCAGATCCGCGCGCGTCTGAGCTTCAGCGGCGACAGCCTGAGCGACATTAAAAACCTCGATAACGGGCGCAGCTTTGGTTTCTTCCGCCTCGATCCGAGGCTGATCACCATGCTGCAGTCGCCGAACGGCGAGCAGCGCCTGTTTGTTCCCCGCGCCGGTTTCCCGGACCTGCTGGTGGACACGCTGGTGGCAACTGAAGACCGTCACTTCTATCAGCACGACGGCATCAGTTTCTACTCGATAGGTCGTGCGTTCCTTGCCAACATCACCGCCGGCCGCGCGGTGCAGGGCGGCAGTACGCTGACCCAGCAGTTGGTGAAGAACCTGTTCCTGACCAACGAGCGTTCACTGTGGCGTAAGGCGAACGAAGCCTATATGGCGCTGATTATGGATGCGCGCTACAGCAAGGATCGCATCCTTGAACTGTATCTGAACGAGGTTTACCTCGGTCAGGCGGGCAGCGATCAGATCCGCGGCTTCCCGCTGGCCAGCCTTTACTACTTTGGTCGTCCGGTGGACGAGCTGAGCCTCGATCAGCAGGCGCTGCTGGTGGGCATGGTAAAAGGGGCGTCGCTGTACAACCCGTGGCGCAATCCTAAGCTGGCGCTGGAGCGCCGTAACCTGGTGCTGCGTCTGCTGCAGCAGCAGAACGTTATCGATCAGGAACTGTACGACATGCTGAGCGCCCGTCCGCTGGGCGTACAGCCGAAAGGGGGAGTCATTACTCCGCAGCCCGCCTTTATGCAGATGGTGCGTAACGAACTGCAGGCGAAGCTGGGAGATAAGGTGAAAGATCTCTCCGGCGTGAAGATCTTTACCACCCTGGATTCGGTTTCGCAGGATGCGGCGGAGAAATCCGTTGAGGATGGCATTCCGGCGCTGCGTAAACAGCGCGGCCTGAACGATCTGGAGACCGCGATGGTGGTGGTCGATCGCTTCAGCGGCGAAGTGCGGGCGATGGTCGGCGGTGCCGATCCGCAGTTTGCCGGCTATAACCGTGCGCTGCAGGCAAGGCGTTCAATTGGCTCACTGGCTAAACCGGCTACCTATCTGACGGCGCTGAGCCAGCCGGACACCTACCGGTTGAACACGTGGATTGCCGATAATCCGATCTCGCTGAAGCAGCCTAATGGCCAGGTCTGGCGCCCGCAGAACGACGATCATCGCTTCAGCGGCCAGGTCATGCTGGTGGATGCGCTGACCAACTCGATGAACGTGCCGACGGTGAATCTGGGGATGACGCTCGGTCTGCCGCAGGTGGTGGATACCTGGACCAAACTGGGCGTGCCGAAAGATCAGCTGCAGCCGGTTCCGGCAATGTTACTGGGCGCACTGAACCTGACGCCGATTGAAGTGGCGCAGGCCTTCCAGACTATCGCCAGCGGTGGCAACCGCGCGCCGCTGTCGGCGCTGCGTTCGGTGATTGCTGAGGATGGCACCGTGCTGTACCAGAGCTTCCCGCAGGCGGAACGCACGGTCAGCGCGCAGGCGGCTTATCTGACGCTGTACACCATGCAGCAGGTGGCGGATCACGGTACGGCGCGTGCGCTGGGTGCCAAATATCCTAAAGCGATGCTGGCAGGAAAAACCGGTACCACCAATAACCTGGTCGACAGCTGGTTTGCCGGGATCGACGGTAAAGAAGTGGCGATTACCTGGATTGGTCGCGATAACAACCAGCCGACCAAGCTGTACGGGGCCAGTGGGGCGATGCAGCTCTATCGCCGCTATCTGGAAAACCAGGCGCCAATGCCGCTGCAGCTGACGCCGCCGGAAGATATCGCCCGGATGAACGTTGATTCTGCCGGTAACTTTGTCTGTGGCACCGGCAGCAGCAGCTGGCGGTCATTACCGGTATGGACCACTGACGGTGATGCACTGTGCCAGCAGCAACAGCAGCAGTTCGACCAGCAGCAGCACATGCTGCAGCAGAACGCTAATCCGCAGCAAAATCCTCAGGGCCAGCCGCAGACTCAGCCGCAGCAGCCTCAGGACCAGCAAAAGGACAGCGACGGTGTGGCTGGCTGGATTAAGGACATGTTTGGCCAGTAGTTAGCACACTAATACAGGAGTATCCGGGGAGAGCCTCTCCCCGGAAATAGCCTGAATAACGCTACGACAGTATTTAAAAACCGAATGCGATATTATTATCGATTCGGTTTTTTTTATTATCTTTTTCCCTTATTACTTTCCTGAATTTACGCTTAACTTTGACTTTGTGTGCGATATAAATTCTTATTTCTTTTCATTTTGTTAAAACTGGATCGCGGCCGCATTTTTTAGCGCTCTGCTTCAGAGAGGATACTGGCGCAAATTAACGCTATTAAAAGGATGTTGCATGAAACATAATTTAATCGTTTCCGGTTTACTGTTCAGCGCTACGTTACTTTCAACCTCAGCCGTTCAGGCCGGGGGCCAGACGGAAGCAAAACCCGCCCCGCTTCACGAAGAGTCTTACACCGTCGACAGCCTTTACTATCTGCCTCCGCCGCCGAAAGAAGGGGATGCGGCATTTGAGAACGACAAGGCGGCCTATCTTAACGGCTTCAAAATGAAGGGTTCGGCACGCTGGAAGCAGGCCGCGGAGGATGCCGATCTTCATCAGGCTAACCAGGCAAAAGTCTGGTCGGAAGTGCTGGGAGTGAATATCAGTGAGGCGACGACACCCGCAACCTGGAAAATGCTGGGGGAATTACTGGTGGTGGGGGCAGACTATGCCAGCAACCGGGCGAAGCAGCATTATATGAGAACCCGTCCGTTCGTGGTGTTTAATAATCCGACCTGTTTACCGGCCGATGAGCCGGCATTAAGAAAAAATGGTTCCTATCCTTCCGGACATACTGCCTTTGGGACGGTGACGGCGCTGACGTTCTCCCAGGCGAAACCGGAACGGGCAAAAGAGCTAATGAAGAAAGGCTATGAGTTCGGCCAGAGCCGGGTAATTTGCGGCGCCCACTGGCAGAGCGATGTTGACGCGGGTCGATATGTTGGCGCAACGGAATATGCGCGACTGGAAACGCTGCCTGAATTCCATAAACAAATAGAACAGGTTAAAGCCGAACTTCATCCGTAAGTATCTTTAATCTATTTCCAGCAGGATTATTGATGAGTTATAGATAATTATTATTCGGGCAAATAATAATCCCCTTTCGGGTTACGTGGGCAATGTGCACGTAGCCCTTTCTGTGTTTCCCGCAGCCGATTTTTTCTTGCAGAACTTGCTTTGTTTCGCATATTATCTAATCGTTATAATAATAATTCTCGTTTAGCTTCACATTTAACACTCACTCATCACTCTTTGTTCAGAGAAAAGCAACATGGCCCATTCGCGTGATTTTTCAGCAAATAATTCAATCATAAACACCCGTAAGCATCAGCTGGCAATTTTTGTCACCCTGGCGCTGGCGGGGATCGGCAATGCGATTGCCGCCGGTGAACAGACGATCACCGTTAGTGCTAACGCCGCGAATGGACCGCAGGAAAGTGCATGGGGAGCTTCACCGACAATCGCAGCAAAACACTCTGCGACCGGGACCAAGACCGATACGCCAATTGAAAAGAACCCGCAGTCCGTGTCGGTGGTCACCCGCCAGGAAATGGAGATGCGTCAGGTTCAGTCAGTTAAAAAAGCGTTTGGCTATACGCCGGGCGTGGTGGTGGGTAACCGCGGCTCCTCGAACGTCATTGACGCGCTGGCGATCCGTGGCTTCAGCGAAACCAACACCAACCAGTATCTGGACGGCATGAAGCTGCAGGGGGATAACTACTCCGAGTTTAATCTCGACCCGTACTTCCTTGAGCGGGCTGAGCTGCTGCGCGGTCCGGCATCCGTGCTGTACGGTAAAAGCAACCCGGGTGGGGTTGTCGCGCTGGTCAGCAAACGCCCGACCACCGAAACCCTGCGTGAAGTGCAGTTCCAGATGGGGAGCGACAATCTCTACTCTACCGGGTTTGATTTTGGCGGTGCGCTGGATGACAACAACGAATTTTCTTATCGTCTGACCGGCCAGGCCCGCAGCCAGGATGCCCAACAGGAGATGAACAAAGAGAAGCGTTACACCATTGCGCCTTCGTTCAGCTGGCAGCCAAATGATAAAACCAACTTCACCTTCCTCAGCTATTTCCAGAATGAGCCTGAAACCGGCTACTACGGCTGGCTGCCGCGTCAGGGGACGGTGGTGCCGCTGATTGATTCCAACGGGAATCAACATAAGCTGCCAACCAACTTTGACGAAGGTGAAGACAGCAACAAAATTTCCCGCAAGCAGCAGATGGTGGGATACAGCTTCGATCATCAGTTCAATGATACCTGGACCGTACACCAGAACCTGCGTTATGCGAAGGTCACCACCGACTATCGCAGCATCTACGGCAACGGTTTTAACAGCGCCACCAATGAGATCACCCGCGGCGTGGCTCTGTCGCAGGAAGAGCTGAACACCTTCACCGTGGACACCCAGGCCCAGGCGAAATTTGCCACCGGTGATGTTGATCATACCCTGCTGATGGGCGTTGATTATCTGCGGATGCGTAACGATATTGATGCCAATTTCGGTTCGGCTGACCCAATCAGTGCGATTAATCCGCAGTATGGTAACGACAGCTACACGCTTAACTTCCCTTACAAGTATCTGAACAAGCAGGAACAAACGGGTCTCTATACTCAGGATCAGATGGAGTGGAATCGCTGGGTGCTGACGCTGGGCGGCCGCTATGATTTCGCCACCACCTCAGCCTATAACCGCACCGGTGACAGCACTGCTGAAAAACACGATCAGCAGTTCACCTGGCGTGGCGGTGTGAATTACCTGTTTGATAACGGTATTGCGCCGTACTTCAGCTACAGTGAGTCGTTCCTGCCTACATCGGGTACGACCTATGGCGGCCAGCCATTCGATCCGTCACGGGCTAAGCAGTATGAAGCCGGCATGAAATACGTTCCGAAAGATCGTCCGATCGTGATCACCGCCGCGGTATATCAGCTGACTAAGAATAAAAACCTGACCGGCGACCCGGATCATGATTTCTTTAGCGTACAGAGCGGTGAGATGCGTTCACGCGGTGTGGAGCTGGAGGCGAAAGCCGCCGTTAATGCCAATATTAACGTGACCGCTTCTTACTCCTTTACCGATGTAAAATACACGCATGATACCGATCTGCAGGATCAGCGCCCGGTGCAGGTGCCAAGAAATATGGCTTCCCTGTGGGCCGACTACACCTTCCATGAAACGGCACTCAGCGGCCTGACCATCGGCAGCGGCGTGCGCTACGTGGGTAACAGCGTTGGCCAGTACAGCACCGGAACCGATATCAATAAAAACTTCAGCGTGGCCTCCTACTCGGTGGTTGATGCTGCGGTGAAATACGATCTGGGTCGCTTCGGTCTGCCGGGCTCTTCCGTGGGTGTGAACGTCAACAACCTGTTCGATCGCGAATACGTTGCCAGCTGCTACCGCGACTACGCCTGCTACTGGGGCGCGGACCGCCAGATTATAGGTACCGCCACCTTCCGTTTCTAAATGTCTAACCGGGCGCGGTTTGCCGCGCCCGCCAATCAGAAGATCGCTATGCAACCTCAGCACGCTACAGAAACGACTTTCACTCTCGATCACGTCAGTTTTACCGTCCCTGGCCGAACGCTGCTTCAGCCGCTGTCTCTGGCCTTTCCCGCCGGAAAAGTCTGCGGGCTGATTGGTCACAACGGTTCCGGGAAATCCACGCTGCTTAAAATGCTCGGTCGCCACCATGCCGCTACGGCAGGGCAGGTGATGCTGAACGATCGCCCGGTGGCCGACTGGCAGAATAAAGCCTTCGCCCGTGAAGTGGCCTATCTGCCCCAGCAGCTGCCCGCTGCCGAAGGAATGACGGTGCGTGAACTGGTGGCGATTGGCCGCTATCCGTGGCACGGCGCGTTAGGGCGGTACGGTATTGAGGACCGTGAACGCGTGGATGAAGCGATTGCGCTGGTGGGGCTGAAGCCTTTTGCACAACGTCTGGTAGACAGCCTCTCGGGCGGTGAACGTCAGCGGGCGTGGATCGCCATGCTGGTGGCGCAGAACAGCCGCTGCCTGCTGCTGGATGAACCGACTTCCGCGCTGGATATTGCCCATCAGGTTGAAGTGCTGGCGCTGATCCAACGCCTCAGCCGCGAACGTGGCCTGACGGTGATTGCCGTACTGCACGATATTAATATGGCCGCCCGCTACTGCGACCACCTGGTGGCGCTGCGCGGGGGTGAAATGATTGCTCAGGGCGATCCCGAGGCGATTATGCACGGTGACGTGCTGCAGGAAATTTACGGTATTCCAATGGGGATATTGCCGCATCCGCAGGGTGGGGCACCGGTAAGCTTTGTTTACTAAGGATTGATTGTGACCCCGGATATCACACGCCGCCGTCTGCTGACGGCGCTTGCTTTTTCTCCGCTGCTCGCCCATCTACCCGCTATAGCCCAGCTGCCGAACGAAGATCGCATTATCGCGCTGGAGTGGCTGCCGCTGGAGCTGCTGATGGCACTGGGCGTGACGCCGATGGGTGCCGCCGAGCTGTTCAATTACCGCCAGTGGGTCGGCAAGCCGGAGCTGCCGGCTTCGGTTGTCGACGTTGGCCTGCGCACCGAACCTAACCTTGAGCTGCTCACTCAGATGCGGCCGTCGCTGATCCTCTATTCTCAGGGCTACGGTCCCGATCCGGCCCGCTTCGAGCGTATCGCGCCGGGCATGGGTTTCTCCTTTAACGATGGTAAAGGTAAACCGCTGAGCGCCGCCCGCGACTCGCTGATGGCGCTGGCTAAACGCATTCAACGCGTGCCGCAGGCGGAGGCGCATCTGGCCGAACTGGATGCGCTGATCCTGCGGGTGAAAACCCGGCTGGCGGCGCGACCGCAGCGCCCGCTGCTGCTGATGTCAATCTTCGACGCACGCCATGCCATTGTCTTCAGCGCGAACGGGCTATTCCAGCAGGTGATGGACGATCTGGGTCTGATTAATGCCTGGAAAGGGGAGAGCACCTTCTGGGGCAGCGTGGTGGTGGGGATTGAACGCCTGGCCGACATGCGCGACGTTGAGGTGATTAACTTTGAGCACGACAACCAAAATATTATCGATCAGGTGACGTCCGCTTCCCTCTGGCAGTCGCTGCCGTTTGTTCGCGAGGGGCGTTTCCGCCAGGTGCCGCGCGTGTGGTTCTACGGCGCAACGCTGTCGGCCATTCAGCTGATCCATACTCTTGACAGCGCGCTGGGGGAAAACTGATGAAAGCGTATCGTCTGCCCGTTTTCCTGCTGCTGCTGCTGTTCGTTTCCGCGCTGATGCTGACCATCAGTAACTTTAAGCATCACCTGCCGGTGGATCAGTGGCTGCTGGCGCTGCGTTCCCCGGATGCCGATAACATCCGGCAGATGGTGTTCCATCACAGCCTGCTTTCGCGGCTGGCGCTGTCGCTGCTGGTTGGAGCCGGACTGGGGCTGGTCGGCCTGCTGTTCCAGCAGGTGCTGCGTAATCCGCTGGCCGAGCCGACGACGTTGGGCGTGGCCAGCGGTGCCCAGTTGGGGATTACCGTGGTGACGCTGTGGAGCCTGCCTGGTGGGCTGGTCACGCAGCAGCTGGCGGCGACCATCGGGGCGGTGACTATCGGCCTGCTGGTGTTCGGCGTGGCCTGGGGGAAACGCATGTCGCCGGTGACGCTGATCCTCGCGGGGCTGGTGCTGTCGCTGTATTGCGGTGCGGTAAACCAGATTTTCGCCATTTTTAACCACGACCAGCTGCAAAATATGTTCCTGTGGAGCACCGGTTCGCTGAACCAGATGGACTGGAGCAACGTCAGCTTTATCTGGCCGCGCCTGCTGGCCGGTGTGGTGCTGACGCTGCTGATGCTGCGGCCAATGACCCTGATGGGCCTGGACGACGGCGTGGCGAAAAACCTGGGCCTGGCGCTGTCGCTGGCGCGCTTTGCCGTGCTGGCAATCGCCATTCTGATCAGCGCCTCGCTGGTGAATGCTGCCGGAATTATCGGCTTTATCGGGCTGTTCTCACCGCTGCTGGCGAAGATGCTCGGCTTCCGTCGCCTGTTCAGCCGTCTGCTGCTGGCTCCGCTGATTGGTGCGCTGCTGCTGTGGCTGGCGGACCAGTGCGTGCTGTGGCTGACCGACCGGCTGGGGGAAATCTCGACAGGTACGGTCACGGCGGTGATCGGCGCGCCGCTGCTGCTGTGGCTGCTGCCGCGTCTGCGGACCGGCGGCAGCGGACCGGCGATGAACTTCGGCGATCGCATCCCCGCGGAACGCCAGAACGTGCTGCTCTGGTCGCTGTGCGGCGGTGGGGTTGTGCTGGTGCTGGCGGCAATCGCACTGAGCTTTGGCCGCAACGCCGATGGCTGGGTGTGGGCAACCGGCGATCTCTGGCAGCAGCTCCTGCCGTGGCGTGGTCCGAGGCTGATTGCGGCGCTGGCTACAGGAATGATGCTCGGCGTGGCGGGCTGCATGGTGCAGCGCTTGACCGGGAATGCGATGGCCAGTCCGGAAGTGCTGGGTATCAGCTCAGGCGCCGCCTTTGGCGTGGTGATTATGCTGTTTATCGTTCCCGGCGATGCGTTCGGCTGGCTGCTGCCCGCCGGCACGCTGGGGGCGGCGGTGACGCTGCTGATTATCTCCCTGGCCGCCGGGCGCGGTGGCTTTTCGCCGGAACGTATGCTGCTGGCGGGGATGGCGCTGAGTACGGCCTTTACCACCATTACCATGCTGCTGCTGGCCAGCGGCGATCCGCGCATGGCCAGCCTGCTGACCTGGATGGCTGGTTCGACCTACAAAATTGATGCGCCGCAGGCGCTGCGAACGGTGGCAATCGCCGCGGTGCTGATTGCGCTGGTGCCGCTGTGCCGCCGCTGGCTGACCGTGCTGCCGCTGGGTGGCGTGACGGCGAAAGCGGTGGGCATGGCACTGACGCCTTCTCGGCTGGCGCTGCTGCTGCTGGCGGCCTGCCTGACGGCGGCGGCGACATTAACGATTGGGCCTCTGAGCTTTGTCGGACTGATGGCACCGCATATGGCGCGTATGCTCGGCTTCCGCCGCGCGTTGCCGCAGCAGGTGATGGCGGCGCTGTTGGGCGGTGGCCTGATGGTCGCGGCCGACTGGTGCGGACGGATGCTTTCCTTCCCCGATCAGATCCCGGCGGGGCTGCTGGCGACCTTTATCGGTGCGCCGTACTTTGTGTATCTGCTGCGAAAGTCGTGATGAAAAAGATAAACCCCACCGGAAAGTGGGGTTCATCAGCAATCTGAACGGGGCGAAAGCCCCGTTTTTTTATACTGCGGTCAGTGACAGATGGCCGCCGACGCGATGCAGGATAGTGCGATTACAGCTTAGCGAAACTGCGGCGTGCAGCAGAAACGGTGCGCTCAATGTCTTCTTTACTGTGTGCCAGCGACATAAAGCCCGCTTCAAACGCTGACGGAGCGAGATACACCCCTTCTTCCAGCATCAGGTGGAAGAAGCGCTTAAAGCGCTCGACGTCGCACTTCGTCACGTCGGCATAGCTGGTGACGGTTTCGGCATCGGTGAAGAACAGGCCAAACATACCACCAACGTGATTCACCACCAGTGGGATATTTTCCGCCGCAGCGGCCTGCAGCAGGCCTTCCGCCAGCTGGGTGGTCAGATCGGTCAGCGTGGCATGGGTGCCCGGCTGTGAGATTTCGGTCAGGCAGGCAAATCCTGCCGCCATCGCAATCGGGTTGCCGGAAAGCGTACCCGCCTGGTAAACCGGGCCGACCGGAGCCAGTGCATCCATCACCTCACGACGCCCACCGAATGCGCCAACCGGCATACCGCCGCCGATAATTTTACCCAGGCAGGTCAGGTCCGGCTCAACGTCATAGTAGGCCTGCGCGCCCGCCAGCGCCACGCGGAAACCGGTCATCACCTCATCAATAATCAGCAGCGCGCCGAACTCATCGCACAGCGCGCGCAGGCCCGGCAGGAATTCCGGCAGCGGTGGGATGCAGTTCATATTGCCGGCCACCGGCTCAACGATGATACAGGCGATATCCTCCGGATACTGCTCGAAGGCGGCGCGCACGCTGTCCAGATCGTTATAGGTACAGGTCAGCGTATGTTTAGCGAAATCGGCCGGTACGCCCGGAGAATTGGGCTGGCCGAGGGTCAGGGCGCCGGAACCGGCTTTGACCAGCAGGCAGTCCGCGTGGCCGTGGTAGCAGCCCTCAAACTTGATGATTTTATCGCGGTGGGTGAAGCCGCGCGCCAGGCGAATGGCGCTCATGGTGGCTTCGGTTCCCGAGTTAACCATGCGTACCGTATCCATGGTCGGGACCAGTTCGGTCACCAGCTGGGCCATTTTCACTTCCATCTCGGTTGGCGCACCGAAGCTCAGGCCGCGCTCGGCCGCTTCGATCACCGCATTACGGATGGCGGGGTGATTGTGACCGAGAACCATCGGTCCCCAGGAGCCCACGTAGTCGATATAGGCTTTGCCGTCGGCATCAAACAGATAAGCACCGTTAGCACGTTCGATAAAGAGCGGCACGCCGCCGACGCCGGTAAAGGCTCGCACCGGCGAGTTCACGCCGCCGGGGATGAATTGCTGCGCCTGAGCGTACAGGTTTTCAGACTTACTCATGGAACCGCTCCTGATTATTCATTAAAAACCCGTCTATTCTAAGGGAACACCCCCGCGAAACGAAAGGTCAGAAAAAATTAACTCACCGGCGGTGCTTGTATTCGCCGGTATCAGCCCGCACTCTGAGTTCCGTAGGGCAACAGAACGTGACGACCGCACAGGGTGGTACAGCCTTAACTTGATTGCTACCCCGGCGTATAAGATAATAGCCCTAACAATGGTCGAATAATGACCTGTCAGGCAAGTGGCCTGAGTGCATCCTGGAGTATTTTAAATGAGCGACGACGTAGCCGTACCCCTGCAGTTTACCGAAGCTGCGGCCAGTAAAGTGAAGAATCTGATTTCCGATGAGAACAACCCGGATCTGAAACTGCGCGTGTACATCACCGGCGGTGGTTGCAGCGGTTTCCAGTACGGCTTCACTTTTGACGATAAAATTAACGACGGCGACATGACCATTGAGAAAGCGGGCGTGGCGCTGGTTGTCGACCCGATGAGCCTGCAGTATCTGGTCGGCGGCGCGGTGGACTATACCGAAGGGCTGGAGGGTTCGCGCTTTATCGTCACCAACCCGAATGCGAAGACCACCTGCGGCTGCGGTTCCTCCTTCAGCATTTAACCGCTTCTCTCCTGAGATTATCCAGGCCTGCCCGGTCAGGGTAATCACCCGGCACGATAGTGCCGGGAAGGGTTTTACCATTCAACGGTAATCAGCCTTCTCTCCCAATCGGTTTGCGTTTTTTTACTGAGAACAGCCTCGGTAATTTTCGGCTGGGTGTCGCCCGGGCTGCCACAGACGACGGCAGGCATGTGTGAGGTCGCTGACGGACTGCCATTAACCTGGCACGGTGGTGCAATAATCGTGAGCTGTACGCCAATGGTGCCGCTGCTGGCTGCCACACAGGCATGCGCCGCCATTATCAGTCCCAGAGACAGATAAACGGTTTTCATGATCTGATTTTCCTGGTGTATCAATAAGGCCTGTTGGCCAAAAATCAGGTAGCACGCGCCTGCGCGGCTACCGTATTGCTATTTCACGCTACTGGCCAAAAAGCGACATTCAGTGCGTGATTCTTAACTGTTTTATGGATCTTACTTTCTGTCGGGCTGTAGCTGAGCACAAATCTGCCGGGCTGCCAGAATGATGCGCGGCCCGGCCCGGCTGAACCAGTCGTCGTTGACCGCATAAACCGGCACATTGAGCTGCGGCTGCCAGAACCGGGCAACCGTCACTGCCCGGGCGGCATCACCCGGTATCACGATCGCCTGTGGCTGACGCACCAGTACCTGCTCGCGGCTGACCTGCGGCCAGGGCACGCGGCTGTCGGAAAAAATATTCTCTCCGCCGCAGAGCCCGAGCACTTCGTTCTGCAACGTATTCTCCGCCGCGGTAAACAGCGGCTTCATCCCAAACTGCACAAACACCCGCCTGCGCTGCGGCTGCCGATAGCGCTGCTGCAGATCGTCGAACTGCTGCTGAAGTGTAACCGCGGCCTGTTCGGCCTGCTGCGCCCGCGGGCTGAAGTCAGCAAGCTGACGCAGGCTGGCAATAAGACGGCCGACCGAGTCCGGGTCCAGCCACAAAACCTTAACGCCCAGCGACTGAAGCTGTTCAATCTGGCGGGGGGATGTTCCTCCGCGCCAGGCGATGACCAGATCGGGCTTCAGGCCCAGCAGCCTTTCGGTATTAATTCCCTGCCAGCTGGCAACGCGCTCAATACTTTTCGCCGCCGGTGGGTAATCCGAATAGTCGCTGACGCCAACCGGGGTGATGCCGGCAGCGAAGGCCAGTTCGGTAAGGTTAGGGGCCAGCGTCACCACGCGCGATGGCGCTGCCGCTGCGGCAAACGTCAGCCACAGCAGCAGGGCGGTCAGGCATTTAGCCATTGGCCAGCTGGGCCAGCAGCGTTTCAACCATCAGAGAAGACTGCGTGGCCGCAACGGCCAGGAACTCGTCAAAGCTGAGATGAGATTCCTTATCTGCCACGTCGGAGATCGCGCGGACCACTACAAACGGCGTGCCGAACTGATGGCAAACGTGGCCGATTGCCGTGGCTTCCATCTCGACGGCGATCGCCTGTGGGAAGGTGCCACGAATGCGCGCCAGCGGCTCTGCACCATTGATAAAGGCGTCGCCGCTGACCACCAGGCCGCGCACCGCATTCAGCTGCAGATCGCTGATGCACTGCTCAGCCGCCGCAATCAACCTGTCGTCGGCTTTAAACGCTGCCGGGCAGCCGGCCATCTGGCCAGGTTCGTAGCCGAAGGCGGTCACGTCGGCATCGTGATAGCGCACTTCATCAGAAACGACGATATCGCCCACTTTCAGCGAAGGGGCCAGGCCACCGGCGGAACCGGTGTTAATAATAAAATCGGGTTTGCACAGTTCCAGCAGCAGCGTGGTGCCCAGCGCGGCGGAGACTTTACCGATGCCGGATTTCAGCAGGGCAACCTCGACGCCATTTAGCGTACCGGTATAGATTTCGCAGCCTGCCAGCGTCAGCGTTTGACGGTTTTCAATCTTGTCACGCAGCAGCGTAACTTCCTGTTCCATTGCACCAATAATGCCTGCTTTCATGGGGATACTCGCTATTTCAGTGGAATTTTTCGTGGTTTTCGGCGCATAGTCTATCATGGCAACATGATGGAAATAACAGGGAACACCGGATGACCGGGATCGACTTTCGCAAAAAAATTAACTGGCAGCGCTGCTATCGACCTTATGAAGGCGAGAAGGACGAGCATGAAGTCCTGCGTATTTTTGAAAGCGATCGCGGGCGGATCGTGAACTCGGCGGCCATCCGTCGCCTGCAGCAGAAAACCCAGGTTTTTCCGCTGGAGCGTAACGCCGCGGTGCGCACCCGCCTGACGCACTCGCTGGAGGTGCAGCAGGTTGGCCGCTATATTGCCAAAGAGGTGCTCACCCGGCTGAAGGAACAGGGGCAGCTTGAGCCGCTGGGGCTGTCGCAGCTGACCGGGCCGTTTGAAAGCATCGTTGAGATGGCCTGTCTGATGCACGATATCGGCAACCCGCCGTTTGGTCATTTCGGCGAGTCGGCCATTAACGACTGGTTCGGCCAGCGGCTGGATGCGGGCTGGCAGCCGCAGAGCGCGGCGGCCGATCGCTGTGAGGTGGCGGTTTTACGCAGTAAAGACGACGATCTTGACCCGCTGCGTGCAAAGATTCGTCAAGATTTATCCCACTTTGAGGGCAATGCGCAGGCGATCCGCATGGTGCATACCCTGATGAAAATGAACCTGACGTGGGCGCAGGTCGGCTGTATTTTAAAATATACGCGCCCGGCCTGGTTTACCGGCGATATTCCCGCCAGCCATCGTTATTTGATGAAGAAGCCGGGTTATTATCTTGCAGAAGAAGAATATGTCGCAACTTTGCGGAAGGAATTAGATTTAGAGTCACATTGCCGTTTTCCGCTCACCTATATTATGGAGGCGGCGGATGATATCTCCTACTGCGTTGCCGATCTGGAAGATGCGGTAGAAAAAAACATTTTCACCGTTGAGCAGCTTTACGACCATTTATATCGACTTTGGCCGCAACATCAGCCCGGCGACCTGTTTTCTGAGGTGATTACCGTTGCGCTGGAAAAGTCGCGCAGTCCGCGGTCCAGCCGCAGTAACGAAGACCAGTTCTTTATGTACCTACGGGTCAACACCGTTTCGCGGCTGGTGCCGCATGCCGCAAGCCGTTTTATCGATAATCTGCCGGCGGTGTATCACGGCGAATTTAATGAAGCCCTGCTGGAGGACGGTAGCCCGCACAGCCTGCTGCTGGATATCTTCAAAAAAGTCGCTTTTAGTCATGTCTTTAACCATCCCGAGGTTGAACAGCTGGAGCTGCAGGGATACCGGGTAATCAGCGGGCTGCTGGATATCTACCGGCCGCTGCTACAGCTCACGCAGCAGGAATTCAGCGAGCTGGTGGAAAAAGATTATCTGAAAGGATATCCGATCGAAACCCGGCTTTTTCACAAGCTCTCCACCCGTTTTCGCCAGGCCTATAATGAAGCGGTTGAACGGCTGGATAAAACACCCGCCGAGACTGAAATCTGGGAATATTATTATCGCGCCCGTCTGTTACAGGACTACATTAGCGGAATGACTGACCTGTACGCCTGGGATGAGTACCGCCGCCTGATGGCGGTAGAATAAAAAAGACCGGTGATGAGTTTTGTAAAGATGGACAATACTTTTTTACTTTTCATCAATATTCAAACATGAACTTCGCGCTAAAAAATTAATCTCAATGACACGACCGCAGCAATGGTTACTTAACTGAATCACTTGAGAATCCAACGAATGAAAAAAACAACGTTAGTACTAAGCGCACTGGCCTTCAGCATTGGACTGGCAATGAACCCTGTTACCGCCAGTGCCGCTGAAACCGCGTCATCATCCACGTCGACTCAGCAGCTGCCAAGCCTGGCACCGATGCTGGAAAAAGTCATGCCTTCCGTTGTCAGCATCAATATTGAAGGCAGCACGACGGTACGTACTCCACGTCTGCCTCAGCAGTTCCAGCAGTTCTTTGGCGATAATTCTCCTTTCTGCCAGGACGGTTCACCGTTCCAGAGTTCGCCAATGTGCCAGGGCGGCCAGGGTGGTGGCGGTGCGGGCGGGGATGACACCCAGCAGCAAAAATTCCGTGCGCTGGGATCCGGCGTGGTGATTGATGCCGCTAAAGGCTATGTGGTCACCAACAACCACGTGGTGGATAACGCCACTAAAATTCTGGTTCAGCTGAGCGACGGCCGTAAATATGACGCGAAAGTCATCGGTAAAGATCCGCGCTCTGATATCGCGCTGATCCAGCTGAAAGATGCCAAAAACCTGACCGCAGTGAAAATTGCCGACTCCGACAGCCTGCGCGTAGGGGATTACACCGTGGCTATCGGTAACCCATATGGTCTGGGCGAAACCGTGACCTCTGGCATTGTATCCGCGCTGGGCCGTAGCGGCCTGAACGTTGAAAACTATGAAAACTTTATCCAGACCGATGCCGCCATCAACCGGGGTAACTCCGGCGGTGCGCTGGTTAACCTCAACGGCGAACTGATCGGGATTAACACTGCGATTCTGGCACCGGACGGCGGTAACATCGGTATCGGTTTCGCTATCCCAAGTAATATGGTGAAAAATCTGACCGGCCAGATGGTTGAGTTCGGCCAGGTGAAACGCGGTGAGCTGGGGATTATGGGTACCGAGCTGAACTCCGAACTGGCGAAGGCAATGAAAGTGGATGCCCAGCGCGGTGCGTTCGTCAGCCAGGTACTGCCGAAGTCCTCTGCGGCGCAGGCCGGGGTGAAGGCCGGTGACGTGATTGTTTCCCTGAACAAAAAGCCGATCTCCAGCTTTGCCGCGCTGCGCGCTGAAGTCGGATCGCTGCCGGTAGGCACGAAGATGGAACTGGGCCTGATCCGCGATGGCAAACCGCTAACGGTGAACGTTGAGCTGCAGCAGGGTGCGGGCGTGAAGGTGGATTCCGGCACGATTTACACCGGCGTGGAAGGTGCTGCACTGAGCAACTACGACAGTAAAAACGTGAAGGGCGTGAAGGTCGACAGCGTGAAAGCCGGTTCGGCCGCCGCGCGCATCGGTCTGAAGAAAGACGATGTGATCCTCGGGGTTAACCAGCAGCCGATTACCAATCTGGGCGAGCTGCGTAAAATCCTGGATGCGAAACCGTCCGTGCTGGCGCTGAATATTCAGCGCGGCGACAGCAGTATTTATCTGTTGATGCAGTAGTGATTGAGCGACGGTCGGTTATCCGGCCGTCGCTGACGGACAATAAAAAAAACGGTGCTATCTGATAGCACCGTTTTTTTTATTCTGCTGAACGCAATGAATTAACGACCGCCGCGGGTCAGCTTATCCAGGTCAGATTCGATTTCAGCGATCTTATTCGATACCACACTTTCCAGGTGACGCAGATCGTCAAGGATTTTGCGTTTCAGATCGACTTCAACCCGATCGCGCTGGCAGATCTGATCCAGTTCATCAATCACATAGCGCAGGTTCGGGCTGATTTCCTGAATTTCTTTGTAGCCCTGGCTGGCGTTATCGGCCACCACGGTTTTACGCTGGCGTGGATATTTAAATTTGACGCTTTTGGCAAAGAACTCGCCTTTATCCTTACGGAAATAGATTTTCAGGATGTCGTTATTCGCTTCCTGACGCAGGCTGTAGCGATCGATATCTTCAGGCGAGGTAATACCGAGACCTTTTAAATTGTCATACATAGCATTGGTTCCTTATAAGTTAGGTGACGATCCGGCTGCGCGTCGTGACTACTGCGTTGTGCAGAGCTGGCCTTCCTCACGTACTTGATACGTTGCGGTGGCTGCGCGCTTACGCCTTGTCTTCACTTAGCTCGTGTGTTTCAAACTACGGTGTATCCGAAGGATGCATCTGAAACAGTCAGGATCGTTTAAAATTAATACTGGAATTAACTGGCGCGGATTATACGCCTGGAATGTGCGCAATATCACTATCTGGTGAAAGGCAAAAAAGCGGTTGTGTAACGAAAAAGCGTAAAGAAAAGATTACGGGCCGCCGAAGCAGCCCGCAGAGGAATCAGTCGATGGTACGCAGTAGCTCGTTAATACCGACTTTGCCACGGGTTTTCGCGTCAACTTTCTTCACGATAACCGCGCAGTACAGGCTGTAGCTGCCGTCTTTAGACGGCAGGTTGCCGGAAACAACCACTGAACCGGCTGGCACGCGACCGTAGTGAACTTCACCGGTTTCGCGGTCATAGATTTTGGTGCTCTGGCCGATGTAAACGCCCATGGAGATCACCGCACCTTCTTCTACGATCACGCCTTCCACGACTTCAGAACGCGCACCGATAAAGCAGTTGTCTTCGATGATGGTTGGGTTAGCCTGCAGCGGCTCCAGTACGCCACCGATGCCCACGCCGCCAGACAGGTGTACGTTTTTACCGATCTGCGCGCATGAACCCACGGTCGCCCAGGTATCCACCATTGAGCCTTCATCCACATAGGCACCGATGTTGACGTAAGATGGCATCAGCACGGTATTGCGGGCAATGTAGGCACCCTGACGAACTGCCGCTGGCGGCACGACGCGGAAGCCTTCTTTCTTGAAGCGCGCATCATCGTAGTCAGCGAATTTCATCGGAACTTTGTCGTAGTAACGGCTCTCTGCGCCATCAATTACCTGATTGTCATTGATGCGGAAAGAGAGCAGAACGGCTTTCTTCAGCCACTGATGCGTCACCCACTGGCCGTCAATTTTTTCTGCTACACGCAGGGCGCCGCTGTCCAGCAGAGCGATAACCTGATTAACCGCTTCGCGGGTAACGGTGTCAGCATTTGCTGGGGTGATGTCAGCACGGCGCTCAAAGGCCGCTTCAATAACATTCTGTAACTGTTGCATGGTGTCTGCTTTCCTGGTTCTGCCATCCCGTTAAACAACATAACAATGCGGTTTATAAGGCTTTACGGAGTGGCGAGGTTAAAAAGTAAATCCGGGTCACACTTTATCGTTTGGATTAAGGGCCTCTGTCAACCGTTGTTGCAGCACTTCGCGCATTTCTGCATCTAATGCCCGCCGATCGCTGTTGGCGAGGATAAATAAATCCTCTACCCGCTCCCCAATCGTACTGATCCGTGCGCCGTGTAGTGAAATATTCAGGTCGGCAAAAACTTCCCCTACGCGGGCCAGCAGCCCCGGCTGATCGAGGGCGATCAGTTCAAGGTAGGTGCGGCGGTCGGTGTGGGTCGGCAGGAAGTTGACCTCGGTATCCACGTTAAAGTGCTTCAGCCGCGCCGACTGGCGACGGGCACGCGGCGGCTGCCAGCTGCTCTGGGTGATTGCCTGTTCCAGCGCGTGGCGGGTCAGCTCATGCCGGTCCGCCGACAGCGGGCTGCCGTCCGGCTCCAGCACGATAAAGGTATCCATCGCCATACCGTCACGGCTGGTAAAGATCTGCGCATCGTGCACGCTCAGGTTGCGGCGATCCAGCTCACCGGCAACGGCGGCAAACAGATAGGGGCGGTCCGGGCTCCAGATGAAAATTTCGGTGCCGCCGCGCGTCGCCTGTGGGCTGACGAGGATCATCGGCTGGTCAAGGTCGTGCTTCATCAGGTGCCGCGCATGCCAGGCCAGCTGGTTCGGCGTGTGGCGCAGGAAGTAGTCGGCGCGGCAGCGGCCCCAGATCTGATGCAGCGCCTCTTCGTTAATATTATCCATCCGCAGCAGGGCCAGCGCCTGCAGGCGATGGTGACGCACCCGCTCGCGCAGGTCGGGGCTGTTTTCCATGCCCCGGCGCAGCTGCTTCTC
Organism: Erwinia sp. SLM-02; assembly: GCF_037450285.1. Taxonomy (NCBI): domain Bacteria; kingdom Pseudomonadati; phylum Pseudomonadota; class Gammaproteobacteria; order Enterobacterales; family Erwiniaceae; genus Erwinia; species Erwinia sp. SLM-02. The sequence continues at coordinate 499,604 of NZ_JAQISN010000003.1, forward strand.
GGTGGCAAAGAACAATTCGCGCAGCAGGCTCTGCTTCCAGCTGTTCCACAGGGTTTCATTGGTGGCGCAGATATCGGCGACGGTCAGACAGACCAGATAACGCAGGCGGTTTTCGTTCTGCATCACTTCGGCAAACTGCTGGATAACCGTGGGGTCCTGAATATCCCGACGCTGGGCGGTGACCGACATCAGCAGGTGATGGCGCACCAGCCAGGCAACCAGCTGGGTTTCCCGCGAGTTCAGGCCGTGCATTTCGGCAAACTCCAGCGCATCCTGCGCGCCGAGAATCGAATGGTCGCCGCCGCGCCCCTTAGCGATATCGTGGAACAGGGCGGCCATCAGCAGCAGTTCCAGCTGCGGCAGGCGCGGCCACAGCTCCACGCAGAGAGGATGAAGGGAGCGGGTTTCTTCGTTCGCAAAGCTCTCCAGCTTTTGCAGCACGCGGATGGTGTGTTCATCAACCGTATAGGCGTGGAACAGATCGAACTGCATCTGCCCGACGATGTTGCTCCACTGCGGCATATAGGCCCACAGCACGCTGTGGCGATGCATCGGCACCAGCGCACGGCTGACCGCTCCCGGATGACGCAGAATCGACATAAACAGCTCGCGCGCAATCGGGATAGTACACAGCGGCTGTTTCAGGTTGCGCCGGGCGTGGCGAAGATGGCGCAGGGTTGTAGAGTAGATACCGGTGATTTTGGGCGTGCGCACCATGGTGTAAAACATGCGCATGATCGCTTCCGGCTCGCGGTTGAACAGCGTCTCATCACGCAGATCGATCAGTGAGCCGCGCAGTTGAAAATCATCATCGACAGGCCGCGGCTTTTCGTCAGTGGGCAAGGCCAGGATAGCTTCATCAAACAGCTGAAGCAGCATCTGGTTCAGCTCGCCCACCCGGCGGGTCACGCGGAAGAAATCCTTCATCATGCGCTCGACCGGCTCATTGCCTTCGCCCTGATAGTTAAGACGCCGGGCAACGTTAAGCTGGCGATCGAACAGCAGGCGGTTATCGTAGCGGGTCAGTGTCAGGTGCAGGGCGAAGCGGATCCGCCACAGGAAGCTCTGGCATTCGTTAAGCTCATTGCGTTCCGCCTGGGTCAGAAAGCCAAAGCCAACCATCTCATCCAGCGACGTTGCGCCGAAGTGGCGGCGGGCCACCCACAGCAGAGTGTGGATGTCGCGCAGGCCGCCGGGGCTGCTTTTTATATCCGGCTCAAGATTGTAGCTGGTGCCGTGATAGCGCTTATGGCGCTCCTGCTGTTCGCCAATTTTTGCGGCGAAGAAGCGGTCGGAGGGCCAGAAACCGTCGCTGAATACGTTTTTCTGCATCTCAAGGAACAGCGCCAGATCGCCGGTCAGCATGCGCGACTCAATCAGGTTGGTGGCGACGGTCAGGTCTGACAGCCCTTCCAGCAGACACTCTTCCAGCGTACGCACGCTGTGGCCGACCTCAAGCCGAAGATCCCACATCAGCGTCAGCAGCTCGCTGGTGCGCTGGGCATCGGCATCGGAAAGCGGTTTGCGGCTGAGGATCAGTACGTCGATGTCGGAGAGCGGATGCAGCTCACCGCGCCCGTAGCCGCCCACTGCCACCAGCGCGATACCTTCTTTTTCCGGAAAGCCGAAGAAGCGCCACAGACGGCGCAGCAGGCGGTCAATGAATAGCGTGCGTGCGGCAATCAGGCTTTCAGCATCCTGCCCTGCATCGAAGGCACCGGCAAGATGTTGTTGAAAGTTATCCAGATGATTTTTCAGGAATTCGCGAGTGATTTCAGCATCTTCCCAGAGTATGGGCGATTTGGTTAATATTTTCAGCGTGCTGGCTTGGGTCACATCTTTACTCATTTCACCGCTCCGGACAGATTACTGCAGACATTAAAAAGCCGGCGGATGCCGGCTTCAGACTCACTGTAAGGGTCGATTTTATGGCGATTAGCCTTCGTGCGTCAGAACGGACGGAAGGGTTTCATCTTTACGCAGCGTCATAATTTCGCAGCCGTTTTCCGTTACTACAATAGTGTGTTCATACTGTGCGGACAAGCTGCGATCTTTGGTTTTTACCGTCCAGCCGTCTTTCATCGTGCGGATGCGGTAATCACCGACGTTCACCATCGGTTCGATAGTGAACGCCATGCCGGCCTGCAGCACCACGCCGCCGTCATCAGCATCGTAGTGCAGAACCTGGGGTTCCTCATGGAAGCCCTTACCGATACCGTGGCCGCAGTATTCGCGCACCACCGAGAACTGCTCGGCTTCAACAAACTTCTGAATTTCACGGCCGAGGGTACGCAGGCGAATGCCCGGCTTCACCATGCGCAGCGCCAGGTAAAGGCTCTCCTGGGTCACACGGCACAGACGCTCGCCCTGGATGGTGGGTTTACCAACGATAAACATGGTAGACGTATCGCCGTGATACTCATCTTTGATGACGGTGACGTCGATGTTGACCACGTCGCCGTCCTTCAGGATTTTTTCGTCACTTGGAATGCCGTGGCACACCACTTCGTTCACGGAAATACACACCGATTTCGGGAAGCCGTGGTAGCCGAGGCAGGCGGAAACGGCCTGCTGTTTGTTGACGATATGATCGTGGCACAGACGGTCCAGCTCCCCGGTGCTCACGCCGGGTTTAACGTGAGGTTCGATCATCTCAAGAACCTCGGCGGCGAGGCGGCCGGCCACGCGCATTTTTTCGATTTCTTCAGGTGTTTTAATTGAAATTGCCATTCATCAAGTCCGCATTTGTCGTCATATTCGACAATAATAAAGAAAGTACCGTAATGGTAACAGCCCGTCCGGACGCTGCCAATTGTCGTTTATGGCGATACCCTTTCGGCAACGGAGCGGGTACGGCGATGCGGGTTAAACCAGCAACAACTGTTGGCGTCTGTGGCGGGTTTATGGTATAAAGCGCGCCGACGATTCTTTGTTCGGTGGGTTTTTCCTCCGGCGAAGAACGCGAAAATCTCACATTGTGTAAATAACACACACGTATCGACACCTTACTCCGGGGTGCCCAAAAGCGTTTACGTTTTTGTGGTCGGTTGTATGGGATACGTGGAGGCCTAACCCCAATCAAACTATTTTAGAGGTAATCATGGCAACTGTTTCCATGCGCGACATGCTCAAGGCCGGTGTACACTTCGGTCACCAGACCCGTTACTGGAACCCGAAAATGAAGCCATTCATCTTCGGCGCTCGTAACAAAGTTCACATCATCAACCTTGAGAAAACTGTACCAATGTTCAACGAAGCTCTGGCTGAGTTGACCAAGATCTCTTCCCGTAAAGGTAAGATCCTGTTCGTTGGTACTAAGCGCGCTGCAAGCGAAGCGGTAAAAGAGCACGCTCTGAGCTGCGACCAGTTCTTCGTTAACCACCGCTGGTTGGGTGGCATGCTGACCAACTGGAAAACCGTTCGTCAGTCAATCAAACGTCTGAAAGATCTGGAAACTCAGTCTCAGGACGGTACCTTCGACAAACTGACCAAGAAAGAAGCGCTGATGCGCAACCGTGAACTGGCCAAGCTGGAAAACAGCCTGGGTGGTATTAAAGACATGGGTGGCCTGCCAGACGCACTGTTTGTTGTTGATGCTGATCATGAACACATCGCAATCAAAGAAGCAAACAACCTGGGTATCCCAGTCTTTGCTATCGTTGATACTAACTCTGATCCAGACGGTGTTGACTTCATTATCCCTGGTAATGACGATGCAATCCGTGCTGTGAGCCTGTACCTGACTGCAGTGGCTACCACTGTACGTGAAGGTCGCTCTCAGGACCTGGCTCAGCAGGCAGAAGAAACCTTCGCTGAAGCTGAGTAATAAGGCTTGCTCTTAACAGAGCCCTTATCAATCAGATGTGAATCTGTAAGGGGCCTCATGGCCCCTTTATTTTTTCGACTTCGCTTTGCCGCTTGTCACAATCGGCGAGGCAGAATGTATCTCCCGAGAAATAGACATGTGATGTGGACTTGCCGAAGGGTGGGCCGCAGCAGATGCTAACTAACCGAGGATTAGAGAATGGCTGACATTACCGCTGCTCTGGTAAAAGAACTGCGCGAGCGCACTGGCGCTGGCATGATGGATTGTAAGAAAGCACTGACCGAAGCGAACGGCGACATTGAGCTGGCGATCGAGAACATGCGTAAGTCTGGCGCGATCAAAGCCGCTAAGAAAGCAGGCAACGTTGCTGCTGACGGCGTGATCAAAACCAAAATCGCTGGCGACTACAGCGTGATTCTGGAAGTTAACTGCCAGACCGACTTCGTTGCTAAAGATGCGGGCTTCCAGGCTTTCGCTGACAAAGTGCTGGATGCCGCTGTTGCTGGCAAAATCACTGACATCGAAGTGCTGAAAGCACAGTTCGAAGAAGAGCGTGTTGCGCTGGTTGCTAAAATCGGTGAAAACATCAACATCCGTCGCGTATCTTCCCTGGAAGGCGAAGTGCTGGGTAGCTACCTGCACGGCGCACGTATCGGCGTTCTGATCTCTGCTAAAGGCGCAGACGAAGAACTGGTTAAGCAGCTGGCAATGCACGTTGCAGCAAGCAAGCCAGAATTCGTTAAGCCAGAAGACGTTTCTGCAGAAGTGGTTGAGAAAGAGTACAAGGTTCAGCTGGACATCGCCATGCAGTCCGGTAAGCCGAAAGAAATCGCAGAGAAAATGGTTGAAGGCCGCATGAAGAAATTCACCGGCGAAGTTTCTCTGACCGGCCAGCCTTTCGTTATCGACCCAAGCAAAACCGTGGGCCAGGTTCTGAAAGAGCATAACGCTGACGTTGTTAACTTCATCCGCTTTGAAGTGGGCGAAGGTATTGAGAAAGTTGAGTCTGACTTCGCAGCAGAAGTTGCTGCCATGTCTCAACAGTCTTAATCGCGATAAAGGAACCGCCAAACGGCGGTTCTTTTTTGCCTGCCTCTGGCGCAGCGCAATTTCAGTCTCATCCCAATAGCATTCTTCTCCTGCTTCCAGGATGATACCGCACAGTTTATACCCCTTTTTTCGATGATTGCTTCCAGGAAAAAACACCATGGCGACTAATGCAAAACCCGTATATCAACGTATCCTGCTGAAACTGAGTGGCGAAGCACTGCAAGGCGCAGAAGGCTTTGGTATTGATGCCAGCGTTCTGGATCGTATGGCTCAGGAAGTGAAAGAGCTGGTTGAACTGGGCATTCAGGTGGGTGTGGTCATCGGTGGGGGGAACCTGTTCCGTGGCGCAGGCCTGGCACAGGCCGGCATGAACCGCGTAGTAGGCGACCACATGGGGATGCTGGCTACCGTGATGAACGGCCTGGCAATGCGTGATGCACTGCACCGCGCCTATGTGAATGCCCGTCTGATGTCGGCAATCCCGCTGAACGGCGTTTGCGACAACTACAGCTGGGCGGAAGCCATTAGCCTGCTGCGTAACAACCGCGTGGTTATTTTCTCTGCCGGTACCGGCAACCCGTTCTTTACCACCGACTCTGCAGCCTGCCTGCGCGGAATCGAAATCGAAGCCGATGTGGTACTGAAAGCCACCAAAGTGGATGGCGTGTACTCTGCCGATCCGGTGAAGAACCCGGATGCCACGCTGTATGAACAGCTGACCTATACTGAAGTGCTGGATCAGGAACTGAAAGTGATGGATCTGGCGGCCTTTACCCTGGCGCGCGATCACCAGCTGCCTATCCGCGTGTTCAATATGAACAAACCTGGCGCACTGCGTCGCGTGGTGATGGGCGAAAAAGAAGGCACGCTGATTACGCATTAATATCAGTCTGCATTTAAAATGGTTAAGATAAGGTATATTCTGCCTGTCAGGGTTATCCTTCATACTCTAAATAATTCGAGCTGCGGCAGGGCCGCGAATGACCGGAAGCACGAATCACTGTGTAACCGGAGTGAGTGGGTACAGCCAACGTACCTGCAGCTTGAATTATGACGTGTATACATATATTTGAACGGCTTCCGGCTTTGCCGGATGCTGGTGGATCAAACAGAATCCAAGGGTTTCAACGTGATTAACGACATCAAGAAAGATGCAGAAGTACGCATGGAAAAATGCGTAGAAGCATTCAAAAACAACATCAGTAAAATTCGTACTGGCCGCGCATCGCCGGCTATTCTCGACGGTATCATGGTCGATTACTACGGTTCTGCTACCCCGCTGCGCCAGCTGGCGAGCGTTACGGTAGAAGACTCCCGTACGCTGAAAATCAACGTGTTTGACCGCTCGATCAGCAATGCCGTTGAAAAAGCGATTATGTCTTCTGACCTCGGTCTGAACCCTATGTCAGCAGGTACGGATATCCGCGTTCCCCTGCCAGCGCTGACCGAAGAGCGTCGTAAAGATCTGATTAAAATTGTTCGTGGTGAAGCAGAGCAGGGCCGTGTGTCCGTGCGTAACGTGCGCCGCGATGCCAACGACAAAGTGAAAGCGTTGCTGAAAGACAAAGAAATCAGTGAAGATGACGATCGTCGTTCACAGGATGATATTCAGAAAATGACCGACGTGGGTATCAAGAAAATTGATGCTGCGCTGGCAGAGAAAGAAGCGGAGCTGATGGAATTCTGATTTCATCATGATCCGATGAAACGCCGTACAGATCGCCTTTCCCGAGAACGGCCGGTCTGGCGGCGTTTTGCGTTTATTAATCCCCTCAAAGGGCGGTTTTGCCTTTCCCTGGTTGCCGCCTGTGCCGGGTCACTACACAGAGCAGCCTCATGAAGCAATTGACCATTCTTGGTTCGACCGGTTCAATCGGCACCAGTACGCTGGCCGTCATTCGTGCTAATCCCCATTTATTTTCCGTCAGGGCGCTGGTTGCCGGGCGCAATGTTGAACTGATGGTTGAACAGTGTCTGGAATTTCGTCCTGCCTTTGCTGCCATGTCAGACGAGCAGGCCGCGGTCGACCTGCGTCTGCGTCTGCAGAGCCTGAACGTGAAAACGGAAGTGCTGAGCGGTGAACAGGCGGCCTGCGATCTGGCCTCGCTGGATGATGTCGATCAGGTGATGGCGGCGATTGTCGGTGCGGCGGGCCTGCTGCCCACCCTCGCGGCTATCCGTGCGGGTAAACAGGTGCTGCTGGCGAACAAAGAAGCGCTTGTCACCTGTGGACGCCTGTTTCTTGAGGCCGTCAGCGCCTCAAAGGCGCAGATACTGCCGATAGACAGTGAACACAATGCCATTTTTCAGAGTTTGCCTGCTTCCTTACAGCAGCAGTTAGGGTACGCTTCTCTCGAGGAAAATGGCATCGATAGCATTATCCTCACGGGGTCGGGTGGCCCGTTCCGTGAGACGCCGCTGGCTGAACTCAGCCGCGTAACGCCAGATCAGGCGTGTGCGCATCCGAACTGGTCAATGGGACGAAAAATTTCCGTTGATTCGGCCACCATGATGAACAAAGGCCTGGAATATATTGAAGCCCGCTGGCTGTTTAACGCCACGGATGCGCAGATGGAAGTCATTCTGCATCCGCAGTCCGTTATCCACTCGATGGTTCGCTACCGCGACGGCAGCGTGATTGCGCAGCTGGGGTCACCGGATATGCGTACGCCAATCGCCCATGCAATGGCGTGGCCGGAGCGTGTCAGCTCGGGCGCTCAGCCGCTGGACTTCACGCGGATGAAGGCGCTGACCTTTGCGGAACCCGACTATGCGCGTTACCCGTGTCTGAAGCTGGCTATCGACGCCAGCCTTGCCGGACAGGCGGCAACTACCGCGCTGAATGCGGCCAATGAAATTGCCGTTGCGGCGTTTCTGGCATCGCAAATCCGCTTTACCGATATCGCAGCCTTAAACGTTGCGGTACTGGAAAAACTGTCGAGCCAGGAGCCGCAGAGCGTCGAGGCGGTACTCGCTATTGATACTGAAGCACGCGCTCTCGCGACGTCTCTGGTACCTCGTTTTTCAGCCCGTTCGGCGTAACGTGATTTCACGCGCCGCCATTTGTGGGCACCGGGAGGAGATGATATAGTCTCCGCCCACCGAACAGAGGTACTACGTGATTAAGCGGATGAGTTGACCCTTTTTGCACGAATCTTGTGCTGTGCGGGTGAAATATTCCCAGGCCGTTGTATTTCTGAACAAGGAAATCATTACGCGTTATGTCGTCCGAAAATTTATTACAAACCGATGACCAGGCGGGGCTGATGCCGCGCCACGTGGCCATCATTATGGATGGCAATGGCCGCTGGGCTAAAAACCAGGGTAAGCTGCGCATTTCCGGCCATAAAGCGGGCGTAAAATCCGTGCGTCGCGCCGTCAGCTTCGCCGTCAGCAATAAGCTTGATGCGCTCACGCTGTATGCCTTCAGCAGTGAAAACTGGAACCGTCCGCAGCAGGAAGTTCTGGCACTGATGGAGCTGTTTGTCTGGGCACTCGACAGCGAAGTAAAAAGTCTCCATAAGCATAATGTCAGACTCAGAATTATTGGTGATATCAGCCGCTTTAATTCTCGTCTGCAGGAACGTATTCGCCGCGCTGAGGAACTTACTCAACAAAATAATGGACTAACGCTCAACATAGCCGCGAATTATGGCGGTCGTTGGGATATTATCCATGGAGTCAGAAAATTGGCAGAGCAGGTCCAGGAAGGTCTTCTTCGCCCCGATCAGATCGGGGAAGAGACGCTGGAACCCTATCTTTGCCTCAATGAACTGGCTCCTGTGGATTTAGTAATAAGGACTGGGGGAGAGCATCGCATCAGTAACTTCCTGCTGTGGCAAGTCGCCTACGCGGAGTTCTGGTTTACCGATACTCTCTGGCCTGATTTTGATGAACAAGTTTTTGAAGGTGCACTGAATGCGTTTGCACAACGAGAGCGCCGATTTGGCGGCGCAGCACCCGGCAGCGTATAGGCGCACTGGGGGTAATCTTTGCTAAAGTCTCGCCTGATTACCGCATTTATTTTAATTCCGATTGTGATTGCGGCGCTGTTTCTGCTGCCTCCGCTAGGATTTGAGATCGTTATTTTAGTGATTAGCATGCTGGCTGCCTGGGAATGGGGGCAGTTCTGCGGCTTTGCTTCGCGTTCGCAGCGGATCTGGCTGGCACTGCTCTGCGGTCTGCTACTGGCCTTTATGCTCATCACGCTCCCGGCTTATCAACATCTGGTTCAGCTGCCGCAGGTTAGCGGTGCGCTCTGGCTGGCTCTGGGCTGGTGGATTGCTGCGCTGCTGCTGGTGCTGTTCTACCCCGGTTCTGCAGCGCTCTGGCGGACCTCGAAGCCGTTACGGCTGATATTTGGTCTGCTCACCATTGTGCCGTTCTTCTGGGGCATGTTGGCGCTACGCCAGTACCATTACGAATCCGACCACTTCGCCGGTGCCTGGTGGCTGCTGTACGTGATGCTGCTGGTGTGGGGAGCCGATTCCGGTGCGTATATGTTTGGCAAGCTGTTTGGCAAACATAAGCTGGCGCCGAAAGTTTCTCCGGGCAAAACCTGGGAAGGCTTCCTCGGCGGGCTGGTCACTTCTGCACTGCTCTCGTGGTTATTCAGCGCGTTTGCGCCGCTGGAGGTTTCGCTGGGTACGCTGCTGGTCTGTTCGATTGCGGCTGCGCTGGCCTCGGTACTGGGCGATTTGACCGAGAGCATGTTCAAACGTGAAGCGGGTATCAAGGACAGCGGTAATCTGATCCCCGGACACGGCGGTATCCTTGACCGAATTGATAGTCTGACCGCGGCGGTTCCTGTTTTTGCCTGTCTTTTACTGCTGGTGTTTGGGACGCTGTAGGGAAACATTATGTTGAGCGTACTCTGGAGTCTTGCCGCTTTTATCGTTGCCCTGGGGATTTTAATCACCGTGCACGAGTTTGGTCACTTTTGGGTGGCCCGCCGCTGCGGCGTTAAAGTCGAACGCTTCTCGGTCGGTTTTGGCAAAGCGCTGTGGCGTCGTCGTGATAAGCAGGGGACCGAGTACGTTATCGCCCTGATCCCACTGGGCGGCTACGTCAAGATGCTGGATGAGCGCGTTGAGAGCGTGCCGCCTGAACTGCGTCATCAATCCTTCAATAACAAAACCGTCCTCCAGCGCGCGGCCATTATTGGCGCCGGGCCAATGGCCAACTTCATCTTTGCTATCATTGCCTACTGGCTGGTGTTTATCATCGGCGTCCCTGGCGTGCGCCCGGTTATTGGCGAAATAACCAGCAATTCGCCTGCCGCCGCTGCGCAAATTACCCCAGGGATGGAACTTAAAGCCGTTGACGGTATCGAAACGCCTGATTGGGATGCTGTGCGTATGGCACTCGTTGCGAAGATTGGTGATGAAAGCACCACCGTCAGCGTAGCGCCGTTCGGTAGCGAACAGACGAGTGACAGGCGCATCGATCTGCGTAACTGGCAGTTCGAACCCGATAAGCAGGATCCGGTTGCGGCCCTGGGGATTCAGCCCCGTGGTCCGCAGATAGAAACAACCCTGGCGCAGGTGCAGAAGAACTCGGCGGCAAGCAAGGCGGGTTTGCAAGCGGGCGACAGGATCGTTAAAGTCAGTGGTCAGCCGCTGGACCAGTGGCAGGATTTTGTCACGACGGTGCGGGAAAATCCGGGAACGGCAATCGCACTGCAGGTTGAGCGTCAGGGCGGCACGGTTGATTTAACGCTGACGCCGGACGTCAATCCACGTAATAAAGCAGAAGGGTTTGCCGGGGTTGTCCCGCGGTTTATCCCTCTGCCGGAAGAGTACAGAACGGTACGCCAGTATGGGCCGTTTGCCGCCATCGGCGAAGCCAGCGCGAAAACCTGGCAGCTGATGAAGCTCACGGTAAGCATGCTGGGTAAACTGATTGTCGGTGATGTGAAGCTGAACAATCTCAGCGGGCCGATCTCTATCGCCCAAGGGGCTGGGATGTCTGCGGAGTATGGCTTGATTTATTATCTGATGTTCCTCGCTCTGATTAGCGTGAACCTTGGGATAATCAACCTGTTCCCACTGCCGGTGTTAGATGGTGGACATTTGTTGTTCCTGGCGATCGAAAAGGTCAAAGGGAAGCCGGTGTCCGAGCGAGTTCAGGACTTCAGTTATCGTATCGGCTCTATTTTGCTGGTGCTGTTAATGGGGCTTGCACTATTCAATGATTTCTCGCGCCTCTAGGAGCTCAGGAATTAGCCAGCGAAGGCCATAACAGGCCCGCGTGAGGCGAAATCCCCTAAGGCGATGAGAACCAGTTAGGAAGAATGCATAACAACGATGGCGATGAAAAAGTTGCTCATAGCGTCGCTGCTGCTCAGCAGCGCTACCGTATACGGTGCAGACGGATTCGTAGTGAAGGATATTCATTTCGAAGGCCTGCAGCGAGTCGCCGTCGGTGCGGCATTGCTCAGTATGCCCGTCCGTGTAGGAGACACCGTCTCCGATGAAGATCTCAGTAATACCATTCGCGCACTTTTTGCGACCGGGAATTTTGAAGACGTTCAGGTACTGCGCGACGGCGAAACGCTGATTGTTCAGGTTAAAGAGCGTCCGACAATTGCCAGCATCACTTTCTCCGGTAACAAAGCGGTGAAAGAGGACATGCTGAAGCAAAATCTCGAAGCTTCTGGCGTGCGTGTGGGTGAAGCACTGGATCGCACCACCATTTCCTCCATTGAAAAGGGACTGGAAGACTTCTACTACAGCGTCGGTAAATACAGCGCCAGCGTGAAGGCGGTTGTTACGCCACTGCCGCGTAACCGTGTTGACCTGAAGCTGGTGTTTACCGAAGGTGTTTCTGCACAGATTCAGCAGATCAACATCGTGGGTAACAAAGCCTACAGCTCAGAAGAGCTGATCTCCCGGTTCCAGCTGCGCGACGAAGTGCCGTGGTGGAACGTGGTGGGCGATCGTAAATATCAGAAACAGAAACTGGCCGGTGACCTTGAAACCCTGCGCAGCTTCTATCTGGATCGCGGCTATGCCCGTTTCAACATTGACTCTACCCAGGTCAGCCTGACGCCGGATAAAAAAGGCATCTACATTACCGTCAACATCACCGAAGGCGATCAGTACAAGCTTTCTGGCGTGACGGTAAACGGCAACCTGGCCGGGCACTCTGCCGAGATCGAAGGGCTGACGAAAATCACCCCGGGCGAGCTCTATAACGGCGCCAAAGTGACCCGCATGGAAGACGATATCAAGAAGCTTCTGGGCCGCTATGGCTATGCCTATCCGCGCGTACAGACTCAGCCTGAAATCGACGACAGTAACAAGACCGTTAAGCTGCATGTGAATGTGGATGCCGGCAACCGTTACTACGTGCGTAAGGTCCGCTTCGAGGGTAACGATACCTCGAAAGATTCCGTGCTGCGCCGCGAAATGCGCCAGATGGAAGGGGCATGGCTGGGCAGTGACCTGGTTGAGCAGGGCAAAGAGCGTCTGAATCGCCTTGGCTACTTCGAAACCGTGGACACCGACACCCAGCGCGTTCCCGGCTCGCCGGACCAGGTTGACGTAGTTTATAAGGTGAAAGAACGTAACACCGGTACGCTGAACTTTGGTATCGGCTACGGCACCGAAAGCGGCGTCAGCTTCCAGGTGGGTGTGACCCAGGATAACTGGCTGGGTACGGGTAATACCGTTGGTATCAGCGGTACCAAAAACGATTATCAGACCTACGCTGAATTCTCACTGACCGACCCGTACTTCACGGTCGACGGTGTCAGCCTGGGCGGTCGTCTGTTCTATAACGACTTTAAAGCCGATGATGCCGACCTGTCCGACTATACCAACAAAAGCTATGGTTTAGACGGCACGCTGGGCTTCCCGGTGAACGAGAACAATACCCTGCGCGTGGGTCTGGGCTATGTGCATAACAGCCTGTCCAACATGCAGCCTCAGGTCACCATGTGGCGCTATCTGCGTTCCGTTGGGAAAAACCCGACGCTTGACGGTGATGAAGACTACTCGGCTGATGACTTCACCTTTAACTATGGCTGGACGTACAACACCCTGGACCGCGGTTTCTTCCCGACGTCCGGTAACCGTACTAACCTGAATGGTAAGGTGACAATCCCTGGTTCCGACAATGCCTTCTACAAAGCAACGCTGGATACGCAGCAGTATCTGCCGCTAAACCAGGACCGCACCTGGGTGATGTTAGGCCGTGGTCGTGTAGGCTATGGTGACGGTCTGAGCGGCAAAGAACTGCCGTTCTATGAAAACTTCTATGCCGGTGGTTCCAGCACCGTGCGTGGCTTCCGCTCCAATAACATTGGTCCGAAAGCGTCATACCTGAACAATGGTTCTTCAGACTGCTCCGGCACTGACGTGAACAAAGTGTGTAATTCAGACGATGCGATTGGTGGTAACGCCATGGCCGTTGCCAGCCTTGAGCTGATTACGCCGACGCCATTTATCAGTGAGAAGTACTCTAACTCGGTACGGACATCACTGTTTGTGGATGCAGGTACGGTCTGGGATACTAAGTGGGAAAATACGGCTGAGACGCGTGCAGCGGGTATTCCTGACTACAGCGATCCAAGCAACATTCGTATGTCTGCCGGTTTAGCGTTGCAGTGGATGTCACCGTTAGGTCCACTGGTGTTCTCCTACGCTCAGCCGTTCAAAAAGTATGATGGAGATAAAGCCGAACAGTTCCAGTTTAACATTGGTAAAACCTGGTAATTCGGTGTAGCAGGGAAGTACGCAAAAGAGTATCGCGCAGTTAAGTGATGGCCTGTTTAAGCAGGCCACACCATGCGCAACACATGTGTCTGTGACACAAACGTTGATGGTAAGGAGTTTATAGTGAAAAAGTTGTTGTGTGCCGCAGGTCTGGGTATTGCTATGGCGGTTTCCGCTGGAGCCCAGGCAGCTGACAAAATCGCAGTGGTGAACGTTTCCAGCATTTTCCAACAGTTACCAGCGCGTGCGACCGTTGCGAAGCAGCTTGAGAATGAATTCAAAGGCCGTGCGACCGAACTGCAGGGTATGGAACGCGATCTGCAAACTAAAATGCAGCGTTTACAGCGTGACGGTTCAACCATGAAAGCCAGCGACCGTAGCCGTCTGGAAAAAGACGTGATGGCTCAGCGCGAAACCTTCTCAACCAAAGCTCAGGCTTTCGAGCAGGATAACCGTCGTCGTCAGGCTGAAGAACGTAACAAAATTCTGACCCGCATCCAGGATGCTGTGCAGAAAGTTGCGGATAGCGAAGGCTATGATGTGGTTATCGACCAGAATGCGGTAGCCTACTCGGCTAAAGCGAAAGACATCACTGCAGATGTCCTGAAACAGGTTAAATAATACATGTCTTCAATTCGACTGGCTGATTTAGCCCAGCAGTTGGATGCAGAATTGCACGGAGATGGCGATATCGTCATCTCCGGCATTGCTTCTATGCAATCCGCTCAAACCGGTCAGATCACTTTCCTTTCCAACAGCCGTTATCGTGAACAGCTGGCCTCCTGTCAGGCGTCTGCCGTGGTGCTGTTAGACGCAGACCGCGAATGCTTTACCGGCGCGGCGTTGGTGGTGAAAAACCCTTATCTGACCTATGCCCGTATGGCGCAGCTGCTGGATACCACTCCGCAGCCGGCCACAACCATCTCGCCTGCAGCAGTGATCGATTCTACTGCCTCGCTGGGTAAAAATGTCTCGATTGGCGCAAATGCGGTGATCGAATCCGACGTTGTACTGGGTGATAACGTGGTTATCGGCCCCGGCTGCTTCGTGGGAAAAAAGGCGCGAATTGGTGCCGGTAGCCGCCTCTGGGCCAATGTTACCGTCTATCATGAAGTGCAGATCGGCAGCGATTGCCTGGTACAGTCAGGTACGGTAATTGGTGCCGACGGTTTCGGCTATGCCAACGATCGCGGCAACTGGGTGAAAATTCCTCAGCTCGGCACGGTCATTATTGGCGATCGCGTTGAGATTGGTGCCTGTACGACGATCGATCGTGGTGCGCTGGATAACACTCAAATCGGGAATGGTGTTATCATAGATAACCAGTGCCAGATTGCTCACAATGTTGTGATCGGTGACAACACTGCCGTTGCAGGCGGCGTGATTATGGCTGGCAGTCTCAAAATCGGTCGTTACTGCATGATCGGTGGGGCCAGCGTAATTAATGGTCATATGGAAATTTGTGACAAAGTAACCGTCACGGGAATGGGAATGGTGATGCGACCAATCACCGAACCTGGGGTATACTCTTCCGGGATTCCACTGCAGCCCAACAAAACCTGGCGCAAAACTGCAGCGCTGGTGATGAACATCGACGAACTGAGCAAACGCTTAAAGGCCGTTGAACGCAAGGTTGATAAAGACTGAGCGACGATTCACCACTTACGCTGCCCAGCTTTCATAAATAGAACATGCTAAGCAGGGAAAGCCAAGCGCACAGAAATGATTTGCGGCCTGCTAACGATCACCGATTGTTGCAGGCCGTGTTATTGATGCCATCAGAATGTTTAGGACAGGAAGAGTATTTTGACTACTGAAACTCATACTCTGAAGATTGAAGAGATTATTGAATTATTACCGCACCGCTACCCGTTTCTGCTGGTCGATCGCGTACTTGAGTTCGAAGAACACAAGTTCCTGCGTGCGGTGAAGAACGTCTCGGTTAACGAACCGTTTTTCCAGGGCCATTTCCCTGGTAAGCCGATTTTCCCGGGTGTGTTGATCCTGGAAGCGATGGCTCAGGCCACGGGAATTCTGGCGTTCAAAAGCGTAGGGAAACTGGAACCTGGTGAGCTGTACTACTTTGCCGGAATTGACGAAGCGCGCTTCAAGCGCCCGGTCGTGCCTGGTGACCAGATGATCATGGAAGTGACCTTCGAGAAAACCCGCCGTGGGTTGACGCGCTTTAAAGGCGTGGCGACCGTTGACGGTAAAATTGTCTGCGAAGCAACAATGATGTGTGCCCGCAGCCGGGAGGCTTAATTCGTGATTGATAGCACCGCCGTAATTCACCCAAGTTCGATCGTTGAAGACGGTGCCGTAATTGGCGCTGGCGTTCAGATTGGTCCTTTTTGCGTCGTAGGCGCGAATGTCTCAATCGGCGAAGGTACGATCCTCAAGTCGCACGTCGTGGTAAATGGCCATACCCGTATCGGTAAGGACAACACTATTTACCAGTTTGCCTCCATCGGTGAGGTAAACCAGGATCTGAAGTACGACGGTGAGCCGACCCGCGTTGAGATAGGCGATCGTAACCGCATCCGCGAGAGCGTGACCATTCACCGTGGTACTGCTCAGGCTGAAGGCGTGACCAAACTGGGTGACGATAATTTGCTGATGGTGAATGCGCATATCGCCCATGACTGCGTCGTTGGTAATCGCTGTATTCTGGCGAACAATGCCACGCTGGCAGGCCATGTTACCGTCGATGATTTCGCAATTATCGGCGGTATGACGGCGGTGCATCAGTTCTGCATTATTGGCGCGCATGTCATGGTCGGTGGCTGTTCCGGCGTGGCACAGGACGTTCCGCCTTACGTCATCGCCCAGGGCAATCACGCGACGCCATTTGGTATCAACCTTGTTGGCCTGCAGCGCCGTGGCTTCAGCAAAGAAGCCCTGCATGCAATTCGTAACGCCTACAAGCTGCTGTACCGCAGCGGTAAGACGCTGGATGAAGTGAAGCCGGAGATTGCCGAGCTGGCGAAAGCGCATCCTGAAGTTCAGCCTTTCTATGACTTCTTTGCGCGTTCGACCCGGGGTTTGATTCGTTAACTCATGCCTAAGCATCCCTTAACGATTGCCCTTGTCGCCGGAGAAACCTCCGGCGATATTCTTGGTGCCGGTCTGATCCGCGCGCTAAAGGAAAAGCATCCTGACGCCCGTTTCGTTGGCGTAGCAGGCCCGCTGATGCAGGCCGAAGGCTGCGAAGCGTGGTACGAGATGGAAGAATTAGCCGTGATGGGTATCGTTGAGGTGCTCGGACGGCTGCGTCGCATCCTGCATATTCGTCGGGATTTAACCGCCCGGTTCACCGAGCTGAAGCCCGATGTCTTTGTCGGTATCGATGCGCCCGACTTCAATATCACGCTGGAAGAGCGGCTGAAGCAGCGGGGTATCCGCACAATTCATTACGTCAGTCCGTCCGTCTGGGCGTGGCGCCAGAAGCGGGTATTCAAAATAGGCCGGGCAACTGACCTGGTGCTGGCCTTCCTGCCGTTTGAAAAAGCCTTTTACGACCGCTTTAACGTTCCCTGCCGCTTTATTGGCCATACCATGGCCGACGCGATGCCCATAGAGCCGGATAAGCTGGCCGCACGGCAGGAACTGGGCATTGCGCCCGATGCGCTTTGCCTCGCTTTGCTGCCGGGCAGCCGCAATGCTGAAGTTGAAATGCTCAGCGCTGATTTCCTCAGAACCGCCATGCTGCTGCGTCAAAAATACCCGCAGCTGGAAGTGGTCGTTCCGCTGGTGAATCCCCGCCGCCGCGAACAGTTTGAAAAAATCAAAGCAGAGATTGCGCCGGATCTGACCATGCATCTGCTGGATGGCAAAGGCCGTACAGCGATGGTGGCCAGCGATGCCGCACTGCTGGCCTCCGGCACTGCCGCACTGGAGTGTATGCTGGCGAAATGTCCGATGGTGGTGGGCTATCGCATGAAGCCTTTCACCTTCTGGCTGGCGAAACGTCTGGTTAAAACCGACTATGTCTCATTGCCTAACCTGCTGGCGGGGCGTGAGCTGGTGAAAGAGCTGCTGCAGGATGAATGCGAACCGCAGAAGCTGGCCGCAGCGCTGGAGCCACTGTTGTTTAACGGCGAAGCCCGTCAACAGCTGCTGGCGACCTTTGCCGAACTGCATCATCAAATCCGCTGGAATGCGGATGAACAGGCTGCGGCCGCCGTACTGGAGCTGTGTCCATGACTGATTTTATTTATCCCAACGCGGCGCTGATTGCCGGGGTTGATGAAGTGGGCCGTGGCCCGCTGGTCGGTGCCGTGGTGACCGCTGCGGTGATCCTCGATCCAGCCAACCCGATCCAGGGGCTGGCCGATTCGAAAAAACTGTCTGAAAAGCGGCGGCTGGCGCTGTACGATGAAATCGTTGAGAAAGCGCTGAGCTGGAGCCTGGGGCGGGCAGAACCGCAAGAGATCGACCAGATTAATATTCTGCATGCCACCATGCTGGCGATGCAGCGTGCCGTAGCTGGTCTGCATATCATGCCGGACTTCGTACTGATTGATGGCAACCGCTGCCCGGCGCTGGCGATGCCCAGCCAGGCCGTGGTAAAAGGGGATAGCCTGGTGCGTGAAATCAGTGCGGCCTCCATCATTGCCAAGGTTACGCGTGACCGCGAGATGGCCGAGCTGGATCTGCAGTATCCCGAATACGGTTTTGCCCAGCATAAAGGCTACCCAACGGCGCTACACAGGGAGAAACTGATGCAGCACGGTGCGACACCGCATCATCGCCGCAGTTTTGCCCCGGTGCGTAATGCGCTGCTGGACGCCGAAATCGCCGCGACGCGCTCCCGCACGCTGTAATTTTCTTCCCCAGTTTTAACGGAATCCCAGATGGCCGAACCTCGTTTTATTCATTTACGCGTTCACAGCGACTACTCCATGATCGATGGACTGGCGAAGACGGGCCCGTTGGTGAAAAATGCGGCGAAGATGGGCATGCCGGCGATTGGCATCACAGATTTCACCAACCTGTGCGGGCTGGTCAAATTTTACGGCACCGCACACGGGCAGGGCATGAAGCCGATCATCGGCGCGGATTTCAACGTTGCCAGCCCGCTGATGGGCGATGAGCTCAGCCAGCTGACCGTCCTTGCCGCAGACAATGAAGGTTATCAAAACCTTACCCTGCTGATTTCCCGCGCCTACCAGCGCGGGTATGGCCCGGCAGGCCCAACCATCGACCGCGACTGGCTGGTTGAGCATCATCAGGGCATTATCCTGCTCTCCGGTGGGCGGCGCGGCGACGTCGGCCAAATGCTGCTGCGCGGTAACCCTACCGGCGTTGCCGAGTGCCTGAGCTTCTACCAGACTCATTTCCCCGATCGCTACTATCTGGAACTGATCCGTACCGGCCGGCCGGATGAAGAAAGCTACCTGCACGCGGCGGTCGATCTGGCGATTGCCGAAGGGATCCCGGTGGTGGCAACCAACGAGGTCTGCTTCCTGAAGGAAGATGACTTTGATGCCCATGAGATCCGCGTCGCGATCCACGATGGCTTCACGCTTGACGATCCCAAACGACCTAAAAACTACAGTCCGCAACAGTATATGCGTACCGAAGAGGAGATGTGCGAGCTGTTCTCGGACATCCCGGAAGCGCTGGAAAACAGCGTCGAAATTGCCCGCCGCTGTAACGTAACGATCCGCCTCGGCGAATACTTCCTACCGCAGTTCCCGACCGGTGAGATGACCACCGAAGATTTCCTGGTGATGAAATCGAAAGAGGGGCTGGAAGAGCGTCTGGAATTCCTGTTCCCCGACGAGCAGCTGCGCGCCGAGCGCCGCCCGGAATATGACGATCGTCTGGATATTGAACTTAACGTTATCAACCAGATGGGCTTCCCTGGCTACTTCCTGATCGTGATGGAGTTTATCCAGTGGTCGAAAGATAACGACGTGCCGGTGGGGCCGGGACGTGGTTCCGGTGCCGGATCGCTGGTCGCCTATGCGCTGAAAATTACCGACCTCGATCCGCTGGAGTTTGACCTGCTGTTCGAACGCTTCCTCAACCCTGAACGCGTATCAATGCCCGACTTCGACGTTGACTTCTGTATGGAGAAGCGCGACCTGGTCATCGATCACGTGGCCGAGATGTACGGGCGTGAAGCGGTATCGCAGATCATTACCTTCGGTACGATGGCGGCGAAGGCGGTTATCCGCGATGTGGGGCGCGTGCTTGGGCACCCTTACGGCTTTGTCGATCGTATTTCCAAGCTGGTGCCCCCCGACCCTGGCATGACGCTGGAAAAAGCCTTTGCTGCGGAACCGCAGCTGCCGGAAATTTATGAGGCGGATGAAGAGGTTAAAGCGCTGATTGATATGGCGCGTAAGCTGGAAGGCGTCACGCGTAACGCCGGTAAGCACGCCGGGGGCGTGGTGATCGCGCCCACCAAAATTACCGACTTCGCCCCGCTTTACTGCGATGAAAACGGCAACCACCCCGTCACTCAGTACGATAAGAATGACGTGGAGTACGCGGGCCTGGTCAAATTCGACTTCCTCGGCCTGCGCACGCTGACGATCATCGACTGGGCGCTGGGGATGATCAATGCCCGGCGTGAAAAAGAGGGGCTGGAGCCGATCGACATCGCCGCCATCCCGCTTGAAGACCAGAAAAGCTTCGACATGCTGCAGCGCTCGGAAACCACCGCGGTATTCCAGCTGGAATCACGCGGCATGAAGGATCTGATTAAGCGCCTGAAGCCCGACTGCTTCGAAGATATGATCGCGCTGGTTGCGCTGTTCCGTCCCGGGCCGCTGCAGTCCGGCATGGTGGATAACTTTATTGACCGTAAGCACGGGCGTGAAGCGATCTCCTACCCGGATATTCAGTGGCAGCACGAGTCGCTGAAGCCGGTGCTGGAACCCACCTACGGCATCATCCTCTACCAGGAACAGGTGATGCAGATAGCCCAGGTGCTGGCGGGATACAGCCTGGGCGGCGCGGACATGCTGCGTCGTGCAATGGGTAAAAAGAACCCGGTCGAAATGGCCAAGCAGCGCGGCGGCTTTGAAGACGGCGCGAAGGCACGCGGCGTTGACGGCGAACTGGCGATCAAAATCTTTGACCTGGTGGAGAAATTCGCCGGGTACGGCTTTAACAAATCACACTCCGCTGCCTATGCGCTGGTGTCCTATCAGACCCTGTGGCTGAAGGCGCACTATCCTGCCGAGTTTATGGCCGCGGTTATGACCGCCGATATGGACAACACCGAGAAGGTGGTTGGCCTGGTGGATGAGTGCTGGCGTATGGGCCTGAAGGTGCTGCCGCCGGATATTAACTCCGGGCTGTATCAGTTCCACGTCAATGACGATGGCGAAATCGTCTACGGCATCGGGGCGATTAAGGGCGTGGGCGAAGGCCCGATCGAAGCGATTATTGAGGCGCGTAACGAGGGCGGATACTTCCGCGAACTGTTCGACCTCTGCGCGCGGACCGACACCAAAAAGCTGAACAAGCGGGTGCTGGAAAAACTGATTATGTCCGGCGCGTTCGACCGTCTGGGGCCACACCGGGCGGCATTGATGAGCGCGCTGCCGGATGCGCTGAAGGCCGCCGATCAGCATGCGAAGGCGGAAGCGATTGGCCAGGCGGACATGTTTGGCGTGCTGGCGGAAGCCCCTGAGCAGGTTGAGAAGTCCTATTCTGACGTAACGCCGTGGCCTGAACAGATCCAGCTGGATGGCGAAAGAGAGACTTTAGGGCTTTACTTAACCGGTCACCCGATCAATCAGTATTTAAAAGAAATTGAGCGCTATGTCGGTGGACTGCGCCTGAAAGACATGCACCCGACCGAACGTGGCAAAATGACCACTGCGGCCGGTCTGGTGGTGGCGGCCCGCGTAATGGTAACAAAACGCGGTAACCGGATTGGTATCTGTACGCTTGACGACCGTTCGGGTCGTCTGGAAGTGATGTTATTTACAGATGCGTTAGATAAATTCCAGCATATGCTGGAAAAAGACCGTATCCTGATCGTCAGTGGACAGGTCAGCTTTGATGACTTCAACGGCGGGCTTAAAATGATGGCCCGAGATATGATGGACATCGACGAAGCACGCGAAAAATATGCGCGTGGACTTGCTATATCGCTGACGGACAGGCAAATTGATGACCAGCTTTTGAACCGTCTCCGTCAATCCCTGGAACCCCATCGTTCGGGGACAATTCCGGTACATCTCTACTATCAGAGAGAGGATGCGCGGGCGAAGTTGCGCTTTGGCGCGACCTGGCGCGTGTCGCCCAGCGATCGTTTGTTAAACGATCTGCGGTCGTTGATAGGATCGGAGCAGGTGGAACTGGAGTTTGACTAAAACAGGATTATTATGAGTCTTAATTACCTGGATTTTGAACAGCCAATCGCAGAACTTGAAGCGAAAATTGATTCGCTCAAATCGGTTGGCCGTCAGGATGAAAAACTGGATATTAATCTGGATGAAGAAGTTCAGCGTCTGCGCGATAAAAGCGTAGAACTGACGCGTAAAATCTTCTCCGATTTAGGTGCATGGCAGATCGCGCAGCTTGCGCGTCATCCGCTGCGTCCTTATACGCTGGATTATGTTCGTAACGTTTTCACTGATTTTGATGAGCTGGCGGGCGACCGTGCCTATGCCGATGACAAAGCCATCGTGGGTGGTATCGCTCGTCTGGAAGGCCGTCCTGTGATGATCATTGGTCATCAGAAAGGGCGCGAAACCAAAGAGAAAATCCGCCGTAACTTCGGCATGCCGGCACCGGAAGGTTACCGTAAAGCGCTGCGTCTGATGGAGATGGCCGAGCGTTTTAACATGCCAATCGTGACCTTTATCGATACTCCGGGTGCTTATCCTGGCGTGGGTGCTGAAGAGCGCGGTCAGTCTGAAGCCATCGCCCGTAACCTGCGTGAGATGTCCGGCCTGAAAGTGCCGGTGATCTGTACGGTGATTGGTGAGGGTGGCTCAGGCGGCGCGCTCGCTATCGGCGTGGGCGATAAAGTGAACATGCTGCAGTACAGCACCTACTCGGTGATCTCACCGGAAGGCTGTGCGTCGATTCTGTGGAAAAGCGCAGATAAAGCGCCGCTGGCTGCGGAAGCGATGGGGATTATTGCCCCGCGTCTGAAAGAGCTGAACCTGATCGACAGCGTGATCCCGGAGCCGCTGGGTGGCGCGCACCGTAATCCGCTGGCGATTGCCGCTTCTCTGAAAGCGCAGCTGCTGGCCGATCTGGGCGAACTCGATGCGCTGAGCAAAGAGGAACTGCTGGATCGTCGCTATCAGCGTCTGATGAATTACGGCTACGCCTGATAACATCGCGCAGTAAGCATCCTCAGGGGCCGGACAATGTCTGGCCCTTTTTATTTTCAATCCGCTATGCTTAATCCCCTGGAGTCGTGTGACCAGGAGGCCACCTTGAACATTATCGCGATCGTAGGACCGCACAACGTTTTTTATAAAGATGAACCGATCCGACAGCTGGATGCCGCACTGCAACGGCAGGGCTTCCAGACCATCTACCCGCACGACGCTGCGGACCTGCTGAAACTGATTGAGCATAACCCCCGCATCAGCGGCGTCATATTTGACTGGGACGAGCACAGCTTTGAACTGTGCAGTGAAATCAATCAGCTTAACGAATACCTGCCGCTGTACGCCTTTATCAATACTCACTCGACGATGGACGTCAGCATCAACGAGATGCGGATGGCAATCTGGTTCTTCGAGTATGCGCTTAACGCGGCAGAAGATATTGCCCTGCGGATACGGCAGTACACCGATGAGTATCTGGAAAACATTACGCCGCCGCTGACCCGCGCGCTGTTCACCTACGTTAAAGAAGGAAAGTACACCTTCTGCACCCCCGGACACATGGCCGGAACGGCTTTCCAGAAAAGCCCGGTAGGGTGCCTGTTTTACGATTTCTTTGGTGCTAACACCCTCAAGGCGGACATTTCCATCTCGGTGACCGAACTGGGATCGCTGCTCGACCATACCGGCCCGCATCTTGAGGCCGAAGAGTACATTGCCCGCACCTTTGGCGCCGAGCAGAGTTATATGGTCACCAACGGCACCTCGACCTCAAATAAAATCGTCGGGATGTATGCGGCACCTGCCGGAAGCACCGTGCTGGTCGATCGCAACTGTCATAAGTCACTGACCCATCTGCTGATGATGAGCGATGTTATCCCAATCTGGCTGAAGCCGACGCGCAACGCGCTGGGGATCCTCGGCGGTATTCCTAAGCGAGAGTTCACAACGGAGAGCATTGCGCAAAAAGTGGCCGGGACGCCGCGCGCCAGCTGGCCTGTCCATGCGGTGATTACTAACTCGACCTACGACGGGCTGCTGTACAACACACAGTATATTAAGGAGACGCTGGACGTTCCCTCCATCCACTTTGACTCTGCCTGGGTGCCGTATACCAATTTCCACCCTATCTACAGCGGGCTGAGCGGTATGAGCGGCGAGCGCACCGCGGGGAAAGTGATCTATGAAACGCAGTCGACCCACAAGCTGCTGGCCGCTTTCTCTCAGGCTTCGCTGATCCACATTAAGGGTGATTATGACGAACAGACCTTTAATGAGGTCTATATGATGCACACCACCACCTCGCCCAACTATTCGATCGTCGCTTCCATTGAAACGGCGGCGGCGATGCTGCGCGGTAATCCCGGAAAGCGGTTGATTAATCGTTCCGTTGAACGGGCTTTGCATTTCCGCCGTGAGATACAGCGCCTGCGCGAGGAGTCCGACGGCTGGTTCTTTGATATCTGGCAGCCGGAAGGTATCGATGAACCGGAATGCTGGCCGATCCAGCCGGGCGAGGAGGACTGGCACGGTTTTCGCGATGCGGATGCCGATCACATGTACCTCGATCCGATCAAGGTGACGATCCTTACGCCGGGAATGAGCGAGCTTGGCGAGATGGCGGAAGAGGGGATCCCGGCTGCGCTGGTGGCGAAATTCCTCGATCAGCGCGGCATCGTGGTGGAGAAAACCGGGCCTTACAATCTGCTGTTCCTGTTCAGTATTGGCATTGATAAAACCAAAGCGATGAGCGTGCTGCGCGGGTTGACGGAATTTAAACGGGCTTACGATCTTAACCTGCGGGTCAAAAATATGCTGCCGGATCTGTACGCGGAGGATCCTGACTTTTATCGCACGATGCGTATTCAGGATCTGGCGAAGGGGATCCACTCACTGATCTGCCAGCATGATTTACCGCGCCTGATGCTGCAGGCGTTTGCGGTCCTGCCGGAGATGAAGCTCACCCCGCACCAGATGTTCCAGCAGCAGGTAAAGGGCAATGTGGAAACCGTGGATATCAGCGAGCTGGTGGGGCGCATTTCGGCCAATATGATCCTGCCCTATCCGCCGGGCGTGCCGGTGGTGATGCCGGGTGAGATGATCACCGCTGAAAGCCGTGCGGTCCTCGATTTTCTACTGATGTTATGTTCGGTGGGGGAGCGTTATCCCGGCTTCGAAACCGATATACACGGTGCAACCCTCACCGAAGAAGGGCAGTATCTGGTGCGCGTGTTGAAAGATGACGGGGCTGCAGGGTGATTTACGGAATCTCACCCGTTGCGGTCTGGCCTGCCGCTGCGTAAGGTACGGTTAAACAGCATTGATTCAGGTGGAAGCATGTCCGGTTTACAGTTAAAGCAGGTGCATCATATTGCGATTATCGCGCGCGACTATCCGCTCAGCCGGGCGTTTTACTGCGATATTCTGGGCTTTACGCTTACCGCAGAGGTCTATCGCGAAGCGCGTGATTCCTGGAAGGGCGATCTGGCACTGAACGGCAGCTATGTGATTGAGCTGTTTTCATTCCCCAATCCTCCGTCGCGGCCTTCGCGCCCGGAAGCCTGTGGCCTGCGCCACCTGGCGTTCAGCGTGGAGGATATTGATGCCGCCACGCAGTACCTGACCGAACGCGGCGTGGCCTGTGAAGATATTCGCGTCGATCCGCTAACCGGCAAGCGTTTTACCTTCTTCAGCGATCCTGATGGTTTGCCCCTGGAGCTGTATCAGGCTTAAAATAGGATCCTCTAAACCCGGCGTACTGCGCCGGGTGTTTTCTTCAGGATTTCCATGTCAGATCTTGCTCATCTTGAACACGCCCTTAGCGCAGAGCAGCCCGTACTGCTGGCCTACAGCGGCGGACTGGACTCAACCGTGCTGCTTCATCAGCTGGTGCTGCTCCGCGAGCAGTGGCCGGCGCTGCGGCTGCGGGCGCTGCACGTCCATCATGGACTCAGCCCGCAGGCGGACGGTTGGGTCGCGCACTGCCGCCGCCTGTGTGCGGAGTGGCAGGTGCCGCTGGAGGTGGCGAAGGTGACGGTGAATGCGCGTCACGGCGGTATTGAGTCGGCGGCGAGAAACGCCCGCTATCAGGCTATCGCGCAGCACATCGACCCTTTAGAAACGCTGCTGACCGCACAGCACCGGGACGATCAGTGTGAAACCCTGCTGCTGGCGCTCAAGCGCGGCAGCGGCCCGGCGGGCCTGGCGGCCATGTCGCCGGTGCAGATGCGCGGCGATAATCGACACCTGCGCCCGCTGCTGGATTTTAGTCGTCAGCAGCTGGAGGCGTGGGCGGCACGCTATCGACTGAGCTGGATTGAAGACGAGAGCAACCAGGATCCGCGTTACGATCGTAACTTCCTGCGGTTAGCGGTGTTGCCGCTGCTGAATGACCGCTGGCCACATTTTTCCACCGCCGTCACGCGCAGCGCCGCGCTGTGCGGCGAGCAGGAGCAGCTGCTTGACGAGCTGCTGGCCGAGTCGCTGGATCTGCTGATCGCCGAAGACGGCAGTCTGGATTTTACGCCGCTGCTGACGATGAGCCCGGTGCGCCGCGCCGCGCTGCTGCGTCGCTGGATTGCGCGGCAAAACGGTGCGATGCCCTCGCGGGAAGGGCTGGAGCGGCTGTGGCAGGAGGTGGCTCTGAGCCGGGAGGACGCCACGCCGTGCCTGCGGCTGGGGACGTCTGAGGTTCGCCGTTTCCGCAATCGTCTGTGGTGGCTGACCCCATCCGAACCGCTGGCCAATATCCAGCTTGACTGGGCGTCGCCCTGGCTGCCGCTGCCGCTGCCGGGTGAACTGGGGCAGGTCATGGTGGATGGTGGCGGCGTATTGCTGCGTCAGCCTCAGGCATCCGAGAGGGTCAGCGTAAGATTTCAGGCGCGGGGCGCGTTTCATATCGTGGGCCGGGCGGGGAGCCGCCCGCTGAAAAAGCTCTGGCAGGAGGCCGCTATTCCGCCCTGGCAGCGTGAGCGCATTCCGCTGCTGTTTTATGGTGAACAACTGATTGCCGCGCTGGGGGTATTTGTGACCCGTGAAGGGGCATCATCTTCCGCGGAAACCGTCTGGCGGGTACGCTGGCAACAATGAATTCAGGGAGTGCTATGCTTAAAAAAAGCCTGACGGCAGCGATGTTTTTGTTCACCAGCCTGCCGGTACTTGCAGCGGGTGACAGCAGCGCCGGGCAGCAAAAATCCGCAGCCTGCATGGCCTGTCACGGTGCTGATGGCAAAGCCTCTGCACCGATTTATCCTAATCTGGCCGGTCAGAATGAGGCGTATCTTGGACTGGCACTTCACGCGTATAAAAGTGGTGCGCGCAGTGGCGGACAGGCGGAGGTCATGAAAGCGTTTGTTGCCGGGCTCAGTGACGAAGATATTGATGATTTAGCGGCGTACTACGCGGGTCTTAAACCCTGAAGGCCAGGGGCACAGTTTTGCGCCCCTGGAGAAGAGTTGAAACGTGGATTAATCAGATTCGCTCACGACGACGGTACCCAGTTCAGGATGGCTGAAGCTGGCGATATGGTCGAGACGCAGGTCGCTGGTTTCCCCGGCAGTTTCCACCGTCAGATATTCAACGTTTTTCCGCGACAGGATATCTTTCGCTTTGGCTTTTAACTGTTCGCCGCTTTTCAGCGTCAGCGCCAGCGTCCAGTGTTTTTGGCAGGCGAGTTCCAGGCTGTCGTAGTCATCACAGTTGATCGGTTTGTAGGCTTCATTCGTCAACATAGTCGCTCACCAATAAGTTAGCGGCAGCAAAGGCTGCCTGTTCCCTGATGGAAGAGTTTAGCTCAGGATTACCGGCTATTTCATCGAGTGCTTTCAATACGCAGGCCAGAGCATCCGGCACGTATCCCAGATCGCCACTGCCGATTTCGGCGTATTTACGGCGAACTAATTCACAATAGTTTTGCACCTGCACCTCCTCCAGAGTGTTTCTCTGATTAACATCGACTATAGCACAGGCTTTTAACGGAAATCAGCCGGGAACGGGTGAATTGCTGCGCCATCGGGTTACAATGAGCGGCAACTGAGATAAGGATCCTTATGGCACTGAAAGCAACGATTTACAAAGCCACGGTTAACGTCGCGGATATGGACCGCAATGTATTTATCGACAACGTGTTAACGCTGGCCCGTCACCCTTCTGAAACCGAAGAGCGCCTGATGCTGCGCCTGCTGGCGTGGATGATGCATGCTCATGAACGTTTAACCTTTACCCGTGGCTTAAGCGCCGAGGATGAGCCGGAAATCTGGCAGCTTAACGATCATAACGGCATCGACCTGTGGGTAGATCTGGGGCTGCCTGAAGAGCGGCGTATTAAAAAAGCCTGCAGTCGTTCGCAGCATGTCTGGCTGTATACCTATAACTGGCGCGCAGCGCAGCCGTGGTGGCAGCAGAACCAGAACAAAATGGCGCAGCAGGATAATCTGTCCATCCGTTACCTGAACGATGAACAGCTTAGCGCACTGACCCAGCTGGCTTCGCGTTCAATGCAGCTGCAGGCGACGATTCAGGACGGCACAATCTGGCTGTCTGATGACAGTCATCACCTTGAAATTCAGTTTGAGACGTGGTTGGATGCAGGTAAGAAGCCATGATTATTCTTTCACGTAATGTCACCATCCCCGATGCCGAAATCGACATTACTGCGATTCGTGCGCAGGGCGCGGGTGGGCAGCACGTGAATAAAAGCTCTACGGCCATTCATTTGCGTTTCGATATCCGGGCCTCCAGCCTGCCCGAGTTTTATCAGTCACGCATGCTGGCCGCCAGTCATCATTTGATTACGCCTGAAGGCATAGTGATTATCAAGGCGCAGGAATACCGCAGCCAGGACATGAACCGTGAGGCGGCATTAAGAAGACTGGAGAATTTAATTCTCGAACTGACGGTTGTTGAAAAGGTTCGCCGTAATACGCGCCCGACGCTGGCATCGAAAAAGCGCAGGCTGGAGAGCAAAGCGCGTAAATCGTCGACCAAATCGCTACGCGGTAAGGTGCGCAACGACTAACGGACCCCGGTTCTACTATTCAGGCAGCAGGAGATGCGATGAAAACGGTTTTACTCACTTTGGGTGCCGCACTGGTACTGGCCACGCTGATTGGCTGTAATAACCATCAGTCCCCGCAGCAGTATGCGGCGCTGGAACCTATGCGTCAGAGTTACAGTGGCCTGATGCCCTGCGGGCAAAACTGCCGCGACAGTGAATCTTCGCTTTTCCTGGCTGCCGACGGCAGCTATGTGCTGGAGCAGCGGGAAGCCGGTGCTAAAGGAATGCGCTTTGCGCAGTATGGAAAATGGGCGCGAACGGCAGACACGCTGACCCTGGTGGCAATGAACGGCGAGAAGAAGCTCTTCCGCCCGACGGAAGAGGGGCTTGAGGTGTTATCTGTCCAGGGATTGCCGGTGACTCATCAGCAGCACTATCACCTGACCGCCCGTTCGCCGCAGCCAGCCGGCTGAGCGCAGTGAACGGATCCCCCGCTTAAAAAAAAACGGCCACCGCATTAGCGATGGCCGTTTGTCAGAGTCACTGTGGGTTACTGAGCCAGTTCGGCAACCAGGAAGTCGACGATTTCGCTGGTTTTGATCATACGCTTCTCGCCTTCACGACGGGATTTGTACTCAATCTCTTCGCTGTCGAGGTTACGATCGCCGATGACGATAGTATGCGGCACGCCAATCAGTTCCATATCGGCGAACATCACGCCCGGGCGCTCTTTACGATCGTCAAGAATGACATCAATACCTTTGGCACGCAGCGTGCTGTACAGCTCTTCCGCCAGCTCTTTTACGCGGAACGATTTCTGCATGTTCATTGGCAGGATCGCCACCTGGAACGGTGCCAGTGCGGCTGGCCAGATGATGCCGCGTTCGTCGTGGTTCTGCTCAATCGCAGCCGCCACAACGCGGGTGATACCGATACCGTAGCAGCCCATGGTCATAATCTGGTTACGGCCATCTTCACCCTGCACGGAGGCTTTCATCGCTTCCGAATACTTGGTGCCGAGTTGGAAGATATGACCGACTTCGATGCCGCGTTTGATCTGCAGCGTCCCTTTCCCGTCCGGGCTGGCATCGCCTTCCACCACGTTGCGGATATCCGCAACGCGCGGCAGCGGCAGATCGCGTTCCCAGTTGATACCTGAGAAGTGTTTGTGATCGATGTTCGCACCGGCGCTGAAATCGCTCATGGCGGCAACGGTACGGTCGGCGACGACAGGCATTGGCAGGCCAACCGGACCCAGTGAGCCCGGACCGGCGTTAACCAGCGCACGGATATCTTCTTCGGTCGCGAAGGTCAGCGGCGTGGCAACAATGTCAATTTTCTCCGCTTTGACTTCGTTCAGCTCATGGTCGCCACGGACCAGCAGGGCAACCAGCGTGTGGCCGCTCTCTTCGGTCGCTTTCACCATCAGCGTTTTCACTGTTTTCTCAACCGGCAGGTTAAACTGCTCAACCAGCTCGGTAATGGTTTTCGCATTTGGCGTATCGAACTGCGCCATAGCCTGAGTAGGCGCTGCACGGCCACCGGCGGGTGCGACCGCTTCCGCTTTTTCCATATTGGCCGCGTAATCCGACTCGGTGGAGAATACCACGTCGTCTTCACCGCTCTGGGCCAGCACCTGGAACTCATGTGAAGCGCTGCCGCCAATCGAGCCGGTATCGGCATCCACCGCGCGGAAGTTCAGCCCCATGCGGGTGAAGCTTTGGCTGTAGGCACGATACATCGCGTCGTAGGTTTCCTGCAGCGATTCCTGCGTGGTGTGGAAGGAGTAAGCGTCTTTCATGATGAATTCGCGTGAACGCATCACGCCAAAGCGTGGGCGGACTTCATCGCGGAATTTTGTCTGGATCTGGAACAGGTTCAGCGGCAGCTGCTTGTAGGAGCTGAGCTCGTTGCGGATCAGATCGGTGACCACTTCTTCATGCGTTGGGCCCAGGACAAAAGGACGATCG
Source organism: Erwinia sp. SLM-02 (assembly GCF_037450285.1). Taxonomy (NCBI): domain Bacteria; kingdom Pseudomonadati; phylum Pseudomonadota; class Gammaproteobacteria; order Enterobacterales; family Erwiniaceae; genus Erwinia; species Erwinia sp. SLM-02. The sequence continues at coordinate 530,470 of NZ_JAQISN010000003.1, forward strand.
CCGCGATCGACAAAGCGCAACAGTTCCGGACCGTACTGCTCCCAGCGTCCGCTCTCCTGCCAGAGGTCAGCGGGCTGGACTACCGGCATTGAGATCTCAATAGCACCGGCGTTATTCATCTCTTCGCGCACGATGTTTTCAACTTTTTTCAGCACGCGCAGACCGGTCGGTAACCAGGTATAGAGGCCGGATGCCAGTTTGCGGATCATCCCGGCGCGCAGCATCAGCTGGTGGCTGATAACTTCAGCGTCGGCAGGTGTCTCCTTCAGAGTGGAGAGCAGGTATTGAGTAGTACGCATGAGTTACGATTCCATATGAACGGAAGAGAGTCAAAAAACGTGGCGGCTAGTGTACCAGCGTGGCGGGTGAGTCAAAAGATGCCGGATCAAATTAACGTGGGTCGATAGCGATAACTTCGGTACCCGCAAGCGTGACGCGCCAGCGAACGTTAAAGTCCAGCAGCCAGGCGGCATATTCCCGGTCCGGCTCTTCACCTTTACGGTAGGCTGGGCGGGGATCCTGCGCTAATACCTGAGCGATAAAACGCTCGAGATGCGGATAACGCCTCAGGTGCAGATTCAGTTGCTCCAGGGCAGCCGGCGTAAAGAAAACGGGCATATCGGCCGCAGGTGCCTGCTGGGCGAAACCCGCACGGGCATCCGGAAGGGCTTCGGCGAACGGCAGGTAGGGTTTGATATCGACTACTGGCGTGCCATCAACCAGATCGAGACTGCCGAGTTCAAGAATCACCCGCTGCTGTTCGCAGCGGATACCTTTCAGCTCAACCAGAGACATGCCCACGGGATTCGGCCGAAAGGTGGAGCGGGTGGCAAACACCCCCATACGCGCATTGCCGCCAAGGCGAGGCGGACGGACGGTTGGACGCCAGCCCCCTTCCATCGTTTGATGGAAAACGAATAACAGCCAGAGATGACTGAAGTCTTCCAGACCTCTTACCGCTTCAGGGTGATTATAAGGGGGGATCAAATGCAGTTCGCCACCGCCGTCTTCAATCAGGCCGGGCTGTCTGGGGACGGCAAATTTCTCCTTCCAGGGGGAATGAATAGTACCAATTTGCTGGAAGGAGAATGACGACATTTACTCTGCGACTCTTATGGCTGAACCCTGACATGTGGCTTCGCGGTAGCAACCGGGTAAGCCACTCAATACTTCGCAACTTTGCATCAGCAGGGCGTTACCTGACAGTGCGGCAGTGCGTTTTTGCATTTGCTGGCGGACGTTGACCAGATTAGGCGGGAAATCATTCGCTGCAACCTGGCAATCATTACCTGAAACGCCACCCAGCGCAAGAAACGCTTTGCCGTTCAGCGCTTCAACGCTGTTATAAATAGCGATGCCGGGACGGGAGGGCGTGGTGAGCATTTTTTTTGCGGGCGCCGCATGCTGAGAAGGGGATGCGGACTGGGCCGATCGGGTTTTATGAGACTGTGAGGTACAACCCGCTAACGCCATCGCCAGCAAACAAAATGTAATAAGACGCATGAAAGATCCTTTTTTCTGTTAATTGTGGGGGCTGAATATAACAACCCCATAATTAACCCGCAATCTTACTAAGTTATTAAATTATAATGATTTTATTCTTTTTCTTTAGCGATATTTAACGGCCTGATTCCCACTTATTGCCACAGGTAGCGAGATAAAATATCGCAATGAATTGTTAGAAACGCTGACTGCGTCGACGCATCGCAATGGTTAATTGGACACTTTCAGTGCAGAACCCTGGCAAATCGCCTGGCGGTAGCAGCCCTGTGCCGAACTCACAATTTCACATTTGTGCAGCAGGACCGCATTGGCCTTCATGCCCGATGCGCGGATCTGCATGCGCTTACGTGCCGTCGCAATATTCGGTGGGGAGTCCTGCGTACTGCTTTGACAGTCGTCACCAAAAACTTCGCCCAGGTCGCGGAAAGGCTTGCTGACCAGCTCTGCAGCGTCGGTATACAGTTTTACCGGGGCAGGGTGAGCGGCGGGTTTGGCGCGCGCTGGCTCTGCCTGCGTTGATTTTTCGATCGGCGTAACAGGCTGATAAGGTTTCTGCAGCAGCGAACAGCCTGTCAGCGACAGGGCGAGCAAACAGAGAGGCAAAACACGCATGGGAAATCCTCATGTTCGGTAAAAGTGGCGTTATTGAAGCAAGCCGTAGCATAAATAACAAGAGGAGAGCGGGATATGCAGAGCAGGAGTGATGTATTCGTAAAACATGCAGACCGCTGGCGCGGCCTGCATGAATGTCTTACCAGCCTTTAACTGCACCGCCGTTGAAGGCTTTGTTTGCCGCTTCGTTAACTTCGTCAGACTGATAGGCCTGCACGAATTTCTTCACGTTCTCTGCGTCTTTATTATCTTCGCGAGCAACGATCAGGTTAACGTAAGGGGAGTTTTTATCTTCTACGAAGATACCGTCTTTCGCCGGGGTCAGGCCAATCTGGCTGGCGTAAGTGGTGTTGATCACCGCCAGCGCGATCTGCTGATCGTCCAGAGAACGCGGAAGCTGTGGCGCTTCCAGCTCAACCAGCTTGATGTTTTTCGGATTCTCAACCACATCCAGTGAGGTTGGCAGCAGGCCAACGCCATCTTTCAGTTTAATCAGGCCCACTTTCTGCAGCAGCAGCAGCGAACGGCCAAGGTTGGTTGGATCGTTCGGGATAGCAACCTGTGCGCCTTCCTGCAGCTCATCCAGCGATTTGATTTTCTTCGAGTAGCCGGCAATTGGATACACGAAAGAGTTACCAACGGAAACCAGCTTGTAGCCGCGATCTTTGATCTGCTGATCGAGGTATGGCTTATGCTGGAACGCATTGACGTCAATGTCGCCTTTGCTCAGCGCTTCGTTAGGCAGTACGTAATCGTTAAACGTGACCAGCTCAACGTCCAGGCCATACTTCTCTTTAGCCACTTTCTGTGCGACTTCAGCCACCTGCTGCTCGGCACCCACAATCACACCGACCTTAATGTGGTTTGGATCTTTCTCTTTCTGATCGCAGCCAACCAGAGCCAGAGTACCGATAAGTGCGCCTACGGCAGCGAACGTTTTAAAATTAAAAGACATGTCCCTTCCTTAAATAACGAATATTACTGTTGTGTTTACTTATGAGTGACCGCGCGAACAATGCGATCGCCGCCAAACTGAATCAAATACACCAGAACAACCAGCAGGACTAAAACGGTATTCATCACGGTGGCGTTATAGCCAATATAGCCATACTGATAGCCAATCTGCCCCAGACCGCCTGCGCCCACAGCACCGCCCATCGCAGAGTAGCCCACCAGGGTAATCAGAGTAATAGTAGCTGCATTCACCAGACCCGGCAGCGCTTCCGGTAGCAGAACCTTGCAGATGATCTGCAGCGGAGTCGCGCCCATCGCACGCGAGGCTTCAATCAGGCCGGTTGGCAGTTCCAGCAGGGTATTTTCAACCATACGGGCAATAAACGGTGCGGCACCAATAGTGAGGGGCACGATCGCCGCCTGCAGGCCGATAGAGGTGCCAACAATCATACGGGTGAACGGGATCATCCACACCAGCAGTATAATGAACGGAATCGAACGGAAGATGTTGACCACCGCTGACAGCACGCGATAAAGCTTAGCGTTCGCCACAATCTGCCCGGGGCGGGTTACGTACAGCAGCACGCCGACCGGCAGACCGATAACAAAACCAAAAAAGCCGGAGACAAAGGTCATCATCAGGGTTTCCCAGATGCCGCGGCCCATTAACCACATCATTGCCTCAGACATAACCTAACACCTCTACCTTTACGTGATTTTGCTGAAGAAACGCGATAGCGGCTTGAGTATCTTCGGCGCTACCGTGGATTTCCGCCAGCATAATGCCGAACTTGACGCCGCCCGCGTAATCCATCTGCGCGCTGATAATGTTGTTGTTCACATTAAAACGACGTGCGGATTCAGACAGGAGGGGTGCATCGACCGACTGGCCGGTAAATTCCAGCCGCAGCAGCGGTACCGTGTTCTCACTGGCCTGCGGTGACAGGCGCTGAAGATAGTCTTCAGGAATATCCAGGTGCAGAGTGGACTGAATAAACTGCTGCGCCAGGGGCGTTTTCGGGTGGGAGAAGACCTCACTCACCGTATCCTGTTCGATCAGCTTCCCATCGCTGATAACCGCCACGCAGTCACAGATGCGTTTAACCACATCCATTTCATGGGTGATCAGCAGAATGGTAATGCCCAGGCGGCGGTTAATATCCTTCAGTAATTCGAGAATCGAACGTGTGGTTGCCGGATCGAGCGCGCTGGTGGCTTCATCACACAGCAGCACTTTGGGATTGCTGGCCAGTGCGCGAGCAATCGCGACGCGCTGCTTCTGGCCGCCGGAAAGGTTGGCAGGCCATGAATCATGCTTATCGGCCAGACCGACCAGCTCCAGTAGCTCAGTCACGCGTTTCTTTATTTCGGTCTTCGACAGGCTGCCCAGCTCCAGCGGCAGCGCGACGTTACCTGCAACCGTGCGCGAGTTCAGCAGATTAAAGTGCTGGAAGATCATGCCAATCTGGCGGCGTGCAAGCGTCAGCTGCCCTGAGGAAAGCGTAGTGAGATCCTGATTATCGACCAGCACTTTACCGGAGGTCGGGCGCTCCAGCAGATTTACACAGCGAATAAGGGTACTTTTACCGGCACCGGAAGCACCGATAACCCCGTAAATTTGTCCGGCAGGCACGTGCAGGCTGACATCGGACAGCGCTGTAATCGTGCGTGAACCCTGCTGGAACACTTTGGTGATATTTGAAAGTTTTATCATTGCTTTATTTATTATCGTGATGGGGTTGTCCGTGGCGTTCATTCTTATGGATCCGGCGGTGAAGCCGAACGCAAGTGGATGTTAAGGCATCCAGACGTCTAAATCAATCTAAGTCATTCAAACTGGCATTCTCTCTTCTATAGCAATCGTGAGATACTCTATGGCAAATTTTTTAGCAGGAGTGACTACGTGGCTAACAATGTCCCGGCAATTTTTCTCGATCGTGATGGCACCATTAATGTCGATCACGGTTATGTATCAGAAAGCGACAACTTTGAGTTTATCGATGGCGTTATTGAAGCCATGGCAGAACTGAAGAAGATGGGCTTTGCGCTGGTGCTGGTGACGAACCAGTCCGGCATCGCACGCGGGATGTTTACCGAAGAGCAGTTTATGCACCTGACCGAATGGATGGACTGGTCGCTGGCCGACCGCGATGTCGATCTCGATGGCATCTATTTCTGCCCGCACCATCCGGAAGCAGTAGTAGAAGAGCTGCGTCAAAACTGTGACTGCCGTAAACCGCAGCCGGGAATGCTGCTGTCCGCACAGCAGGAACTGCACATCGATATGGCCGCTTCTTATATGGTTGGCGACAAGATTGAAGACATGATGGCAGGCGCAGCGGCCGGAGTGGGTAAAAAAGTACTGGTACGTACCGGTAAGCCGGTTACCGCCGAGGGTGAAAAAGCGGCGGATTGGGTGTTAAATAGCCTTGCCGAGCTGCCTGCGCGTATCAAGCAGGGCTAAAAAGCAGCGTTTCGCACGAAGTTTCAGCAAGCAGATAAAAACTTAAGATTTCTGCTTGCGTTCCCGCTCCGCCTCCCTATAATGCGCAACCACTGAGACGGCACAACGACTGACAGGTCAGCCACTCAGAGGTTCAGGAAGTCTCTGAATCGCCGGAAAAAACTTCTCAAAAAGAAGTTGACTCCGAAGGAGAAGAGCGTAATATACGCCTCCTCGCAGCAGGAAGCCTCGGCACTGACTGCACTGCTCTTTAACAATTTATCAGACAATCTGTGTGGGCACTCGCAGGATTGATATCAAAAGTCTCCGGACTTTAAAAAATATCAAGTCTCACGAGTGAACACATAATGAAATTCATTATGACGTTTTACAGATGAGCATCGCTGAACTTGTTTCAGCAAATCAAGCTTTTAATTGAAGAGTTTGATCATGGCTCAGATT